>NZ_JAVYJH010000013.1:0-147942 GCF_032621685.1 Pseudomonas sp. zfem002
CGCCTGTGCGCCAACGTGCCATCGCAGCATGCGATCCAGACCGCCCTGGGCGGCTACCAGAGCATCAACGACCTGGTGCTGCCGCCGGGAAACGTGCCATGGCCTGTGGGATTTGGGTTGTCAGCCTTTGTTTTTTCGGCGATGTATCGCTTCGACTCGATATCGAGTCGAACCCAACAGGCGGTCAACCATGGCCTGTCAGGCATAGGCACGTTGCAACAAATGTGGGAGCGGATTCATCCGCGATGCGCCGCGCGGGCGGCGCTCGGTCTTGAGAGCGCTGCAAGACTCAGAACAGGTACCTGCCAGCCCTGATGCAATCTCCAGTCAAATCATCGGACGCGCCAAAAAAGGTTCTTCACGGGATTTCGGGGTTGCAGGGGGGGCAACCCCAAGCTCCCGGAACTACCGCAAGTGCAGCGGATGCTGATGAAAATGAACGGCGGGCTGCCCTCCTCCGCGCTGGAGAGGTGCTGGAAGAAAAACCCCGGACGCAAGCCAAGCGTCCGGGGACACGCAGAAGCACCGGATCAGTTCGGGTCGATCACCCTCGACTATTGAGCGAGATAACCACCATCGACCACCAGATCGGCGCCGGTCATGTAGCTGGAGTCGTCGCTGGCCAGGAACAGCATGGCCTTGGCGATCTCTTCAGGTCGGGCCATGCGACCCATGGGGATGCGCTGGCGCAGATACTCCAGCATGCCCTGCGCCTGCTCGTCCGGCGCGGCGGCCAAAGCGCCCTGCACCATCGGCGTTTCGACATAGCCGGGGCACAACGCATTGACCCGGATGGCGTAGCCCTGACGCGCGCAATGCGCCGCGACCGAGCGCGTGAGCAAGCGTACGGCGCCCTTGCTGGCGTTGTAGGCCGGCACCAGCGGTTCACCGATCAGGCCCTCGATGGACGACACGTTGATGATCGCGCCGCCGCGCGCCTTCATCCGCCTGATGGCCTGTTGCGTACCGAGGAACACGCTGTCCAGGTTGCAGGCCAGCGTATGCCGCCACTGCTCCAGACTCAGTTGCTCGACATCGCAGAAGGCGCCCACGCCAGCGTTGTTGACCAGCACGTCGATGCGTCCGAACAGCTTCTCGCAGAAGTCCAGCGTGTTGCCCCATTGCGCCGGGTCGGTGACATCCTGTTGAAGGAAGCCCACCGTCAGCCCCTGCTCGTCCAGAGCATTGGCCGCCGCGAGGCCGTCAACCTGGTCGATATCGGTGAGCAGTACGCTCGCGCCCTCCCGGGCAAACAGTTCCGCAGTGCTCAGGCCGATACCCTTGGCCGCGCCGGTGATCAAACAGACCTTGTCTTGCAAACGTCCCATCATCTGTATCCTCAGTTATCGCGCACTCAATCCACCATCGAGCACCAGCTCGGTGCCGTTGACCCAGCAGGCCGCATCGGAGGCCAGGTACAGAATCGCACTGGCGACATCCCGCGGCTGGCCGTAGCCCAGCGGGTGCATGCTTTGCATGAGGCTCTCCGCCTGCGCCTCGTCGGCAACCAGGCCGACATCGGCGAAGCCGCGCACGACGTTGGCACCCAACTCGGTCTTGACGATGGCCGGATGCAGCGAGTTGACCCGGATGCCATAGCCCAACGCCGCGAACTCCACCGCCGCAGCCTTGGTCAGCAGGCGCACCGCGCCCTTGGATGAGCAGTAGCTGCCAAGCCCCGGCACACCCACCAGAGCGGCCACGGACGAGAGGTTGACGATCGCCCCGCCACGCCCGGCGGCGCCCCCCGGACGCATCGCGCGGGAGGCGTGCTTGAGGCCGAGGAATACCCCGGAAACGTTGATCTCGTGCACCCGCTGGAAATCTTCCAGGCGGGTTTCGGTGATCAGCCCGACCTGTTCGATGCCGGCGTTGTTCACCAGCACGTCCAGGCCACCGCACACCTCGACGACCTCGGCAACCACCGCCTGCCAATCCGACTCCTGGGTGACGTCATGCTTCAGCGCCAGTGCCTGGCCACCCTGCTCGCGAATGCGCGCGGCAGTCTCCTGCGCCACCTCCGGCAGGATGTCGCTGATCACTACGCGGGCCCCGGCGCGGGCCAGCGCTTCGGCGGTCTGGGCCCCCAGTCCGCGCGCCGCGCCGGTGATCAAGGCAACCTTGCCGGACAGGCCGAAGGTACTCAGCAGTTCTTTCATGTCCACGAACCTCCCTGATAAAAAAAAACGGCGCGAGCCATCGCAGGCCCGCACCGCAAAGCGTCGATTCGACGAAGTGGATCAGTTGCGCACGATGACTTTGGTCAGACCATCACGCTCCATCGCGGCCAGCAGGTAGCGCGCGCCGAAGGCCGCCGCCGGGCTGACGAAACCGCGGGCGGCGACCTGGCCGGCGAGGATCCGCTCGATACCGGCCACGGCCACCGAACCGGCCTGCTCGTAGCCGCAGTTGCCCTGCAGGATCACCGTGGACTGGCTGGACGGACCACTGCCGTGGCAGGAAATCACCGCGCGGCAGTGCTCCGGGTTTTCCCGCGGCGGCTCCAGCGGCGTCCACTCGTGGCCCCAGCCGTTGGTCACCTCTTCCTGCTCCTGCGCCGACTTGAAGCGGTGCACTTCGTTGAACTCGCGGGCCAGCTTGAGCACGCTGCTCATCACCGTCGGGTTGCCGAAGTTCACCAGCATGCTGCAGTTGCGCACGCGCGCGTCGTCCAGGTACCACACCGGCTCGCCACCGCCACTCCACGGCAGGCAATCGAGGACCTGGTGGAAGGTCGGCGCCACCGCGTGGTACGGCGTGGCGGGCTGCCACTCGACCAGCTCACGCTGCGCCAGGTGGTACTGCGGCTGGCAGCACATGCGCAGGAACGACAGCGTCGAGCTGACCGAGGGCAGGGACCCACGGGTGACGTAGACCAGGTCCAGGGTGTCGATGCCGGGGGTCTCCAGGCAGACCTCCGCGGCCAGGTGGCCGGACGTCCACATGAAGGCCAGCGCCGGGATCAGCACGACGCCGCGCTCGGCATAGGCCGCACCGTACTTCTCGCGCACATGGAGCATCCAGTCCTGCTCGCCGGTGCTGTCCAGGTAGTGACAGCCCGCGGCCAGGGCGGCGCGCACCATCGGCTCGGCCAGTTGCATGAACGGGCCGACGGTGTTGTAGACCACCGCCTTGCCAGTCAGCAGCTCGGTCAGCGGGCCTTCTTCGTTGGCCACCTCGAGCACTTCATAACGGGCATCCTTGAGCTCCGCCTGGGTGGCGAACTGCTCGTGGATCTTCGCAGCGCTGCGGCCGGCGGCGATGAAGGGAATCTGGCGGGCCGCCAGGTGACGAGCGATCAGTTTGCCGGTGTAGCCACTGGCACCGTAGACCACGACCTTGATATCGGACATTTTCTTGTTCTCCTGTTTCATGCGGATCGTTGTTGTGAGGAGGCAGCACCCAGTTCGGCTTCGAGGCGCTCGCGCAGGATGCGTTCGAGCGGTTTCTCCGAGGCCGTCTTGGGAATCTCGTCAAGCAGTTGCACATGGCTGGGCAGCAGGTTGCGCGGCAGGTGCCGGGCGCAGTGCGCGAGCAGTTCACGGCGGTCCAGGTGCTGGCCGGGCAAGGCCACCACGGCGGCGACCACTTCCTTCTCGCCCGGCGCGCAGCTAGCGCTGGGCAGGCCGTAGACGTAGACGTCGGCGACCGGGCCCATCTCGGCGATGACCTTCTCGATCTGCGCCGGCTCGATGAACTCGCCGTTGCGGCGGATGCCGCTGCCGTCGCGATAGTCGAAGTGGACCCAGCCGTGCTCGTCCTGGTGGCCGATGTCGCCGGAATGGAACCAGCCACCCTGGGTCTTGGCCGCGGATGCCTGCGGGTTGTTCAGGTAGGCCACCGGCGGGTGCGCGCCGCCGTCGGCGGCGCGGAAGCAGATCTCGCCGCGCTGGCCGGCCGCCACTTCGCCGCCCTCGCTGTCGAGGATCGCGCAGCGCAGGTGCGTCGGCGGCTTGCCGATGGAGCCGATCGGGCCGCCTGGCGGGTTGAGGGTCAGGCCGCCTTCGGCGGTGCCGTAGAACTCGAAGATCTCGACGTCGAAACGTCGGGCGAAGTCCTGCCAGATGCTCGCCGGCATGCCGGCGCTGAACACGTAGCGCACCGGGTTGTCAGCGTCGTCCGCACGCGGCGGTTCGGAGTACACGGCGGTGGTCATGCCGCCGAGCAGGTTGAACACGGTGCACTGGTAGCGACGCAGGATCTCCCACAGCCGCGACTTGGTGAACTGGCGGCTGATCACCGCGCGCAGGCCCATGAACAGGGCGTTGCCGAGGGTGATGCACTGGGCGTTGGCATGGGTCAGGCTGAGCCCGGTATAGGGCCGGTCGCCGGGCTGCAGGCCGACCTGGGCGCCAAGGCTGGCGATGGCGGCGAAGCGTGCATGGGGGGCGACGATGGCCTTGGGGTTGCCCGTGGTGCCGGAAGTGAACAGCAACTGCATCGGCTGTTGCGGATCGTTGGCGCGGATGGCGATGTCGGGCACGCGGTCTTCCAGCACGTCGCCCAGGGCGCGGATGCGAATGCGCGGGTGCACGGGCAGCTCGCCGATCTGCGCGCCGGTATCCAGCACCCACAGCCATTCCAGCTTCGGCAGGCGCGCGTCCAGCTCCAGCACTGCGGCCAGGGCGTGGTCGGCGACGATGGCGCCGCGGCTCGCGGAAAAGTCCAGCAGGTACTGCAGCTTGTCGCCACTGGCCCGCGCATCGATGGGCACGAACACGGTGCCGGCGATGGACGAGCCGACCATCGCCTCGACGAACTCGGGATGGTTGAACATGACCAGGGCGAAGGCATCGCCCTGGGCCATCCATTCGTCGTTGAGCCCGGAGGCGATGCGCTGGCCGTTCTCCCACAGCTGGCGGTAGCTGCGGGTGCAGTCGCGCAGTTGCTGGTCGGCATCGACGTGGACGAAGGTCAGCACATCGAGGTCCGGCTGCTCGGCAGCCTTGCGCTGGATGACGTGGGCCAGGATCAGGGAATCGTTGGACATGGAAGGCTCCTAGCGGGTCAGGATGGTCATGCTCATCACCGCGGCATCCGCGCCGATGAAGCCACCACCGTTCTCGGCCAGGCCGACGCTGGCGCCCTGCACCTGGCGCGCGCCACAGTTGCCGCGCAACTGCTCGACCAGTTCGAAGACCTGGCCCAGGCCGGTGGCGCCGATGGGATGGCCCTTGCGGTTGAGACCGCCGGACACGCTCACCGGAATGCGCCCGCCCAGCTCGGTGGCGCCGGACTCCAGGAGCGCCACGCCTTCGCCACGCCCGCACAGGCCGAGGCTTTCGTAGTACATCAGCTCCGAGGCCGAGGACGCATCGTGCAGCTCCACCAGGCTCAGGTCCTGCGGACCGACGCCGGCGGCCTGGTAGGCCAGGCCGGATGCCCAGCGGGTCACTTCCGGGGTGTCGTCGTCGGTGTAGTCGTAGCCGCTGACGATCATCGAGGCGGCGACGCGGATCGGCTGGCGTGCGCCGAGCCGCTTGAGCGCCCGCTCGGAAACGATCACCGCCGCTGCCGCGCCGTCGCCGATCGGCGAACACATCGGCAGGGTCAGCGGGTCGGCGATCTTGCGCGAGGCGAGGATCTGCTCGACGCTGAGCACGTCCTGGAACTGCGCGCGCGGGTTGAGCGCGCCGTGCCGGGAGTTCTTCGCGGTGACCATGGCCAGGTGACGCGCCTCGCCGCCGGCCATGGCCAGGTAGTCGCGCGCCCAGGTGGCGTAGATGTCCATGAACAACGAGCGATCCTTGCCGGCCTGGGCCAGGTCGACCTGGGCACCGGAGCGCAGCAGGCCGTCCCGCAGGAAGCCGAGCACGGCGTCCTGCTCGTCGACATCGACGCAACCGTCGAAGACCGAGAAGGTGCGCGCCTTGTCCTCGTGGTAGAGCTTCTCGTAGCCCGCGGCGATGACCACGTCGTAGAGACCGTGGGTGACCATGCTGCAGGCCTGCTGGAACGCGGTGGACGCCGTGGCGCAGGCGTTCTCCACATTGACCACCGGGATACGCCCGACGCCCAGGCCGCGCAGCACCGCCTGGCCGGCGATGCACACCTGGCCGGTGATCACCGGCGCGGCGCCGGTACCCATCCAGGCCGCTTCGAGCTGGCGCGCCTCGATACCGGCGTCGTCCAGCGCCTGCTTGATCGCCTCGCGCGCCAGGCTGTTGAGGCTGCGCCCCAGGTGCTTGCCGAAGCGGGTCATGCCGACGCCGATGACGTAGGCGTTCTGCCGTGCATTGCGGATCAGTTGCTGGTCCAGTTCGCTGACACTCATCACAGCCACTCCTGGTTGATCAGGTTGTAGCCGCCCTTGATCGCGAGGATCTGGTTGCAGCCGTCCTCGATCATCGAGGCGCGGGCATCGCGGAAGATCTTCTCCACCGGGTACTCGCGGGTCAGGCCGTTGCCGCCGAACATCTGGATGGCGTCGCTGGCGACCTCGAACGCATGCTCGGTGGCGGTGACCTTGGCCAGCATCGCCGCCTGCAGCGCCGGCACCGACGACAGGTTGTTGAAGCGCGCGACGCGGCGGGTCAGCGCCTGGGCGGCCTCGACCTTGCGCAGCATGTGGAACAGGCGCCGGGCCACGTCCTGGTGGCGAATGATCGGCTGGCCGCCCTGCTTGCGTTCATGGGCATAGGCCAGCGCGTGGTCGTAGGCCGAGCGCGCCACGCCGGTGAAGGTCGCGGCCATCAGCAGGTTGGCGTCGGTGTGGATCGCATAGACCGCGCGCTTGTAGTCATCCGGACCGGCAAGGATGTGGTCGAGGCTGACCTTGACGTTGTCGAAGTACAGCTCGCCCTGGGGCAGCGGACGCTGGCCCATTTTCTCCAGCGGCCTGCCCCGGGAAACGCCGGGCAGGTTGGTCGGCACGACGACGCAGTAGCCGTGCTGGGTGTCCGGGCCACTCGCGGTCTCGGCGGCGCAATACAGCACGCAGAGGTCGGCGATGCAGCCGTTGGAAACCCAGGCGGATTTCTGCCCGTTGATCACCAGCTGGCCGTCGCTGATCCGCGCCACGCAGTTGGGCCGGCCATAGCTGCCCTGGGCATGGAAGATCTGCCGGCTGACATCCAGCGAGTCGGAACCGTGGTCCGGTTCGGTGATGCCCCAGCAGCCGATCAGTTGCTCGGAATACTCCTTGAGGACGAACGAGTTGCCCAGCTTGGCCGCCATGTACAGCGGCAGCATGCGCGTGGCCGCCGAGATCGCCAGGCCGGCATCGCCCCAGCCGAGTTCCTCGAACAGCAGCGGGAACATCACCGCGCGCTGCTCGTCGTCGAGGCTGGCCAGCAGCTCCTGGCTGATGCCGAGCTTGTCGTACTCGGCGAAGAACTCATACAGGCGCGAGCCCTTGGCCGCTACCTGTTCGGCGCTGAGGCGATCCAGCTCCAGGCCGATCGGGCGCATGACCTTGCTGGCGAACTGGCGCAGGCTCTGGCGGAAGGCTTCGGACTCTTCGTCCAGCGGCGGCTCGCAGGCCCAGGGACCCAGGGTGACCCTGGGTTCGGCAGGCCATTGCTGCGGGGGCAGGTTGCTAGGGTTCATAGGGTGGACTCCTGTTGTGTCGGGAGTCACCGGCCAGCCGACCGGTGACGATGAAATCACTGGGCGGGCGTGGTCTGGGAAACAGCGAGGGCCGCGGCGGCGGGACGAACGAGGGCACGGGGGCTCGACATGGGGGGATACCTGCTGATTGTTCTTGTATGAACCGATCATGCCGGCTCGCCGGATGCCCGACGTCCCCCCGGCACTGGTGGCCGATGGGGGGAGCTCACTCCACCGCGGTCATCATTGCCTTGGCCTGCTGCGTCGCCTCGGTGGTGCGGATCGCCAGGGTGCGCACTTCGTCCGCGACCACGGCGAAACCCCGGCCGAGGTCGCCGGCACGGGCCGCCTCGATCGCCGCATTGAGGGCCAGCAGGTTGGTCTGGGTGGCGATGCCCTGGATGGTGCCGACGATGGCGCCGAGCTTCTGCAGGTTGTCCTGCAGCGCCGCGTGCTGACGCGCCTGCAGGCGGCGCAGCTGGCTTTCCTCGTACTCGTCCTGGGCATCGACCAGCGACCCCATCACCCGCAGGGGCAGGCCCTGGGCGTCGCGACAGGCCATGCCACGGGCGCGGAACCAGCTGTAGCCGCCATTCCTCAGTTGCAGGCGGTAGCTCAGTTCCAGCGGGCCGGACGCCTCGCGCCGGGTCATGTACTCGGCGAAGGCCTGCAGCACGTTCGGCCGGTCCTCGGGGTGCAGGCGCGAGGCCCAGCTGTCCAGCTCCGCGGGAAAGTGCTCGCCCTCGTCGAAGCCGAGCAGGCGGATGAACTGCGGCGACCACCAGAGCCGGTTGCGCGGGTTCACCGGATCACCCTCGACCACCTCCATCTCCCACAGCGCCTCGCGGATGGTTTCGCGCATCAGCTGGAAGCGCTGCTCGCTGGTTTCCAGGGTTTCGCCCAGGCGCCGGCCGTCGTCGATATCGCGCAGCGTGCAGATCAGCCTGACACCCTTGCCGTCGGCCTCGGCCAGGCTGTCGCAGCGAATCTGGAACCAGCGGTAGGCGCCAGCCGCCAGGCGCAGCCGGTACGCCGCCGGGGGGCGAGCGGTAGCGGTCTTGAGGTTGCCGTGGACGAAACGCTGCAGGCTGCTGCGCTCGTCCGGATGCACGCAGGCGAGGAAGGCGCCGAGGCGGCTGGCCGGATCGAGGCCGAGCACGCCGCGCAGGCTCGCCGACAAAAGCAGCTCGGCCTCCAGCGGCAACGTGCCGTCGCCGGCGACGCGGATTTCCCAGCAACCATCGGCGCAGGCGGCCATGACGTCGCTGCGCTTGCGTTCATGGGCGAGGTCGGCCAGCAGTCGCGCGTTGTCGGCTTCGAGCAGGCCTCGCCCGACGGCGGCCTCTTCGACCTGCCGCGCCAGGGCGTCCAGGCGCTGCTGCAGGCACTGCAGCGCGGTTTCCGCGCGGGCGGCCAGGCGTCGATCGGAAAGCGCAGAGGCGTCATCGTCACCGGCCAGGGCGACGATTCGATGCAACAGATTGCGAATGCTGAAGGCGGAAGATAACAGGTACATGTGCAACTCCCGGGCAGAGGTGAGGGGGCCCTGAAAAGCATCACTCCCGCAGAGGCGGGAGTGATGGGTGGTGGAGGATGTGCCGCGTGCTAGGTCGTCACTTGCCGGCCGCTTCGAGCTTGCCCAGGGTGAAGTCGGACTCCTTGGTGATGGGGACTGAGATAAACCCTAGGGGAGTGGCGAGATAAATCCGGGATAGTCCGGCAAGCGATGGGCCAAGGTGGGATGGCAACTGCAATTGTGTTGCGCATACTGCAATGATGTGAAACCCGGTCAATCGTGACCGGGCGGGCTGAACATATCAGGTTGGCGGCTATTCAGATCAGCCTTACGTAGCACCTTGATCACTCGGTAGATGAACGGCAGTGAGAAGCCATACTTGCGAGCCAGCTCACGGTGGTTGTTCCCCTTCCATTCTTCGTAGATCTGATGATGTATGCGCGACGCCTCGATACGAACACCCTTGGGCATATACAACATTTGCCCACCCCACTGCTCAATCATGCGCATAGCTACGTCAGTTCCCAAAGCGGTGCCGGCGTCCTTCGATACGCCGAAGGCATCGATGGCCGCAACTGCTACCTGCTCGGCCAGGTCATCCAGTAGATCCCCAGCCGGACCTCGACTTACGCCTTTCATGCCTCCACCTGCTCTTTGCGAGCAATCCACTGTTTCAACGATTCGATGACCTGGTGTGCCTGCTTGGCGTCGAGCCATTGCAGAGCGTGCGCGCCCGTTTGGCCGCGGACGAACTTGACCAGAGCTTCCTCAGATGAATCCCGCAGTGCTCCCTGGTCACGTAAGGTCAGCCACAGCGACCGAATCTTCTTGGACCAAGGGTCAGCGGCCACTGGCCGCTTGCCCTTGTTGTTTGGACGAACCTTGAATCCCTTTGCCTTGAGTTGCTCCAAAACCAGATGAAGCTTTGGAACGCTCAACTTGGCTGTCGAAGTTGCCCCGCCAAGGCCAGGCATCGCTGCAAGCATCAGGCGATAGGTGTCCTCGTCCATCTGAAGTTCGCGACGAGCAACATGGATCAGCTTGATCAGACGCAGCCGATCAGAATTGGACGGTGTAGTAGTCACAAGCTGTTCTCCCGTTCGTTCGAGGCAGGGGTTGTGAGCTTCTCCAACTGACGAATCCGGCTATGCAGCTTCTTTTCCACGGCCTTCTGCAGGTGGGGCAAAGCGAGCGCAGCACGGCATTGGTCGACATTGAAATGCTCAAGGGCGCGGATGCGGCTTTCGGTATCCACCGGGCCATACTCCTGACCGGGCCGGTTGAATGGGTTGGGTTGCGACATATCACACCCCCTGGGTCAGCCGCGCGACTGGTTGATGCCCAACTGCATGATGCAGTTGCGCGGAGCGGCCAGCCTCATACCCGGCGTCACCCGCCACTTCGTCGCGGGCCTTGAGCTTGCGGCGCTTCATCTTGGCCTGGCCGAGATTCGGGTACTTCTTCTCCATGTATGCCTGAATGGCCTCGGCTATGTTGTCCTCGACCCCAGCGAATTGCTCGACCTTGGCCGAAACAGCATCAATCCAACCGTGTGCGAAGGCATCGCCGCGCGCTACCTTGGTGGCGCGTTTGCAACGTTTCTGCGTCGCAAGGAAGTCCCGCCGAGCCTTTTGTAGTTGGCGCTCCAATACCTGGTACGCATAGCCGGCCAGCTCTGGTGCCGCCCCGCAACCGATGAAGATGAATGAGGCGTGCTCGAACCAAGGAGCACTAATAATGAAGTGCGCGCCGAAAGCCTCCGCGCAGACATGGGCCAGGCGCACACGCCAGGCAGGTGGGTCGCTCTCTGATCCAGCAGCCACCTTGGCCTCACCAGCCATACTGGCCAGCACGTCCCCCATCTCCAGGTTGTAGGCCTCCATCAGCTTGTGGGCCTGGCGTAGGGCTATCTCTGCCTCGTTCGGGTTGGAGCCTTTGCCCTTGGCCATTTCCAGGCATTTCTTGATCTTGTCGAGGATGCGGTCCTGGTCCACGTCACACCCCCGCCAACGTCAGATTGATCGGCAGGTACTGATCTGTGTTGCCATGCCGCTTGTACACGCGGATATAGACGGCGGTGCCGTTCACCTGGATAGAGTCCTTGAGTGCCTGCATCGCGGTCTTCCAGACGGGATCGTTGATCTCGATACGCAGCAAGCTCAGCACATCCTTGACCATGAGCTGCCCCTGTTTGTTGGCCCGGAACGCCCGGTCAACAAGCACCCGCAAATGGTTGTTTGCACCTTCGGACCAATCGCTGATGCAATTGTTGATGAGTTCGCGCGCCGCCAGGATCTCTTCGGTGAAGACGATACGGTCAGCGAAGGTGCGCTCGATCTTGTACTGTCCGTCATAGGTAGTGATCGAAACGTTGCCTTTCTGCCCGCCAAGCTTGACGCCGTATCGCTCAGATGAAACGGCAATTAGGTCCGCGATATCCGCCAGAGCCTGCTTCTTGAATTCGGCCAGCAAAGCGCTGATGCGCTCAGCGGCGTTACCTAGGTCACGGGCAACACCGTCGCGCAGCTTGTCGTGCTCGCGCACCTGGTTCTCGGGCACTAGGTGTCCTGCAGCATTCATGACGAAACCTGACGGAATGGTGATCGAGGTCGCTTGTTTTGTGTCAGTCATCTTTCGCTTCCTCTTCAGAAACAGTAATCACAGTCATCTCGCTCAAGGCGATGAAAGCGTTAAGGGTGTGGCCGCAATCTTCACAGGTGACAACCACGTCAATCAGGTTCGCATCGTGAGCTGCGGAGGAAGCGGTGATTGAGGGATAAGGGACACCACATTTCTTGCAGTCGCTATCCAGGTGTTCGCTCATCAGTGCGTCCTCCCATCCATAGGCTTGGTGTTTTGCTGATAGGCCAACGCAAAGGCCCTAAGCCTGGCTGCAGCAGTTTCCCCATCCCCGGCCAAGTACGCCTCGCACATGGCAGCCAGGTCCTGGCTAACACGCTGGGATATTGCGACAAAGTTGGTGTGCTGGATGTACAGATCGTTGTAGCGATTGCACTCTGTCACCAGTGCTTTGCGAAGCGTTTCGACGGTTTCTTCCTCAACTGCGGCCGCCGCTTGATCCGGGTCAAGCCATCCTTGACTTCGCTGACGCCGTGAAAGCTCCAACACCTTGTGAGCCTCCTCCTCAATGGCGTCCACGCTGCTGTAGTTCCCATCGACGAGGTCGCAGACGAACTCTTCCAGTGGTCTCGATTCAGCAAGAGCGTGGCCAGCCGCCCACGAAACAACCTCACCTCCTGCAGCTTCGCGTGGAACCTCCTTGCTGGTGGAACCACGAATAATCAGAGTGTCGTAGCGGTCGGTAAGATTGCTCATTGATCTTGCTCCCTCACCGGCGTGAACCACACCACGCGTACGCCTTGGATTGTGACCATGTTCCTGGTGCGGCTACCGGAAGTCTTCCAGCAAGCGCCTTGCCACTGCTGGCGGAACACGACTGCGAGAAAATCAGCGGTCTCAGCCGCAATGAAAATCGTCACGTCCAGAACAACCGTCGCCTCGATCCGAACGCCAGCCTTGCGCAGACTCCGGGATACCGAGTTGATGGCCGCCAGCTTTTGAGCCAGCTCAGGAGTCAAGGTGTTGCAGGCCGGCAAGGTCCGCTCCACCGGGGCGACAGAACCCGGCACCAGGTGCAGATGCCTGATAGGCGCGCTTGGATTTATGGTCGCCATCTCACACCCCCTTCACTACGTCAGCGGTGACCAGGGGCTCACCGATCTGCGCGGCCAGGTTCATGGCAGCCTTCGTCAGGTTGCTCAGAGCAAGCGGATAGAGCTGGCTGGTCTTGTCCCGGCCACTGGTGCTAAGGCGTTGAATGATTGCCTGGATGCCACACTGACTGATGATTTCCTGCAGGGGTTTTTGAAGTCGACCAAAGCGGAAAGCAAGGTGTTGCTCAACGGCAGTAACCGAGATGGGCAACAGTTCGACGATCTCGACGCGTTGCGCAACTTCCCGTACCTCGCCGTTTCGGGGGCTCAGCTTGTTCAGCAACTCCGGCTGACCGATCAGGATGATGGAGATCAGCTTTGTAAAACCACCAACCTCCAGCTCGCGCAGACGCTTCAGTTGCTTGAGCGTCGGGATGGGCAGCGAATGGGCTTCTTCGATGATCAGCAAGTGTCGATTGCCGGCTGCATGGCTGGTTTTCAATGCACGGTGCATTTGAGCGAAACGAGCCTCTGGCGAGGACTTGGTTTTTTCCAGCGGCGCGACCGCTGCCATGATCGCTTCCGCGATATGTGTACTCTTGAGAGTTTTGCCCTTGGTGTCGTTGTCTTCCATCGCGAGGATGTACGGCTCGATCACCATCACCGGAGCGTTCTCCGCCTCCAGACGGTTGTGCAAATCTCGGCGCAATGTGCTCTTGCCTGCGCCGGATTCACCGATCACGGCCAAGAACCCATCATGTCGTGCGACCTGGTGCATGGACTCCCGAACATAGCGAATATCCGGGCTTACATACATGTCGGCAGCGTCTTGCAGTTCATCGAGCGGATCACGGAACAGACCAAACTGTTTCCGTGCTGCTGGTGTAAGTACCTGTTTGGCCATTAGCATGGGCTCGCACTCCTGGTCGTTTACTTGGTTGTTTTCGGGTGGGGATGCAGGGGCCTCGGCGTTGGTGCGCCGGGGCTCCACTTCTTCGAAAGCTGCGCTGATAGCAGCCACGTTGGCGCTGTGCTTAGCGAGGAACGTTTCGATGCGTCCCTGCAAAGCCTTGCGGTTCAGCGACTTGGGCCACTGGTTGTGGTTGATCAGTTGAGCAATGGCGGCCTGACTCAGGTCTACCGAGCGGGCCAACTCGGCTTGCGGCACCTTCGCCTCGGCAAGCACGTCCTTGAGCTTCAGCATCAAGCGTTCCCTCCCACGACACGCAGACCAGGCCGGGCAGGCATGCGCAACTGCTGAGTAATGGCGTCGAGTTGGTCTTCCGGCACGCCGTTGGGGTAGTTGGTTTTGAGCCAGGTCATGGAGTCAGCAGTCCAGGCAGTCCCTAGTTGGACGCGTAGCAGCTTCGCAGCCTCAACATGCGAAAGCGGCATGATCTCGACGGTTGGCGCGGTAAGGGGCGACGCAACGCCGCGTCGTGGCATGTAGGACGGCAGCACGGTATCCGTAATGTGCTTGTGTGGATCGATCTCGCCGTTGAACGGCACTGCCCGCTTCTTGCGTGCAGCAGTAGCGTCTTCCTGGGAATCGGTCCCGGTGACCAGTTGTTCGATTGCTTTACGTGCCTTCTGCGCTGGGGTGTCGGCCTGGGACTTGAAGGATTCGCCGATCACTGCGGAGGTCGCCTTGAAGCCGTTGGCATCAATGGCGATTCGCTCCACCACATGGAAGGCTTCCCGACCGTCCTCGTTCGTTACAACTACCTGGGCGCTGTCTTCGTCACGCCAGGGGTTGCGGGTGATTAGCAAGGAATCACCCACCATGATCTCTGGAATGCCGGACACGTCGAACTGTCCGCCGCGATAGGAGACCTGGAGGAAATCGTTGACCTTCCGTGTCTCGGGGGCGGTCACTGCCAACTCTCGGCAAATCTCCACTGCGGGCGCCAGGCGCAGTTGGTCTGCGTGAATGGTGAGCCACTGCCCATACCGGGTACGACGGTGGCGCGTATGGATGGCTGTCGCATTGTGGTAGCGCATCCACTGGCCCGCCCAGCCGTTGATCTGCTCCAGCGTTTCGGCTTTCTGTAGCTTCAAGGCTGACTCGAACTCGCGTTCAACAATATTGTGGGCTTGTTCAACCTGCCCTTTGGCGCGGGCGTTGCCCACCTTGTTGATGATCAGCTCGACACTCAATGCCTTGCACAGATTGCGGAAGATCGCCGAAGTCATGGCCGCACCAGGGTCAGTCATGATGATGAACGGCACGCCATGGAAGGGATCATTTTCGCCGCGCTTCTGCATGCAACTGATCAGCACGTTGCACAGGTTTTCCGAAGATTCGGCACCCAACACGTACTGCACATAGATGGTGCCACTGGTGTGATCGGTAATGACGTAGCGCCAAAGCCGCTTGCGTTCAATTTTTTTCAAGTTGCTGGGTTTGCCGTCATAGAACTCAGCTTGGTTCATGGTCTTGGCGCCATCATCGTCAAGATAGAACTGGGTGGAGATCGAAGCATCGATTTGCCATACGTGGTTTGGATGGCGGCTGGCCAGCGAGACAGCCGGCTCCGGTTGCAACAGTTGATCCGGGTGCAGACGGTAAGTCCGCAGAGCACGAATGATGGAACTGATCGACAGAGGTACGAATTCCCCTGTCTTCTCTTCGATACGACCAGCCAGGATCTTGCCGTTACTACGCAGCCGCTCCACAGCACGCTCAACGGTGGAGAGTTGCTTGTTGTTGGCGCGGATCGACTCCAGGAGCAATGCAGAGATCAGATAGGCTTCCTGCTCGCTCAAGGTGCTTTGGCCTGCGTCGGTGCGGCGCTTGCGAGGGGAACTCACAGTGACCTCCCGAAGTTTTCGATAGATGGTCGGTAGGGACATGCCCAGCTCAATGGCCGCTGTTCGGCAGAGCTCGGTGCGCTGGCCATGCGGGGCAACTTCCACCGCACGGGCCAGATCAACGAGACGTTGGGTCACAACGGCGTTCATGGGTTACGCCCCTGCCAATGCATTGACGACTTTCTGGTCTGCGTCTTCGCGCATCCAATCCGGGGTTGCATCTGAGTCGGGAGTAGCAGGGATGCTGTACTCCAGCCTGATTGAGGACACAGCCCGCTCCACTTGGGCGAGTAGGCCCGCGATCACTGCGCGGTGATCCGTGCCACTCTCTGCGGTGTGCTGGACAAGAAAGTGAATAGCTGGGTGCAATTTGCAGGAAATGGCGTCTTCCGCTTCGG
Source organism: Pseudomonas sp. zfem002 (assembly GCF_032621685.1). NCBI lineage: Bacteria > Pseudomonadati > Pseudomonadota > Gammaproteobacteria > Pseudomonadales > Pseudomonadaceae > Pseudomonas > Pseudomonas sp. zfem002. The sequence goes on from NZ_JAVYJH010000013.1 coordinate 15,948, forward strand.
TTGCCAGCTTGGTGGCCTGCTCCCGGATCGCACTGATCTTTTCGTCAGAAGTCCTGGCTGTCACCAAGCGACGGGTTTTCTCCAGCTCCAGCTTGGCATCCTGGAGCTTGCTCGATGTGTCAGCCAAGACCTGGCTCTGCGCCTCATAGTCGGCATTCACATTGTCGAGTCGCTGGGCCAGCTCCTGTTTATCCTTCGCGTTCTTCGCGATCAGATCTTCAGCCAAATCGACGAAGGCGTCCTTGTCGCCGGACTGCGCGACCTCGATCAGGGCTGCTTTCTGGTCGTCGGGCAGGCGCCGGTACTGACGCATTTCGCGATAGCCAATGCCCATGCGAGACATGGACTCCAGGGCCTCCTCGCCGAAGGCCCGCAGGTTGGTAATGTCCATGTCAGCTTTATCAACAGAGATGCCAAGCATCGAGCAGAACTCTTCCCAGGTGCCGGAAAGCTCCGAACCGTTCGGAGCTTTCTTACCTGCGATAGCCTTGTAGAGCTTGTTTTCCTTGACGTAGGCAAGCTTCGAAGTCCGAACGGTTCGGGAAAACTCTTCAAAAGCCCCAGCCATCTGAGCTTGGCCAAGCAACTGATTCAGTAGGTCGCGCTCATCGCTATGCGAGGCCAGTGTGGCTGCCATCGCATTCTGCGTAGCAGTGAGAACTTCACCGTTCAGGGCGGGCAGTTGTTCCTGTTCTGCGGGCTTAGCTTTGCTGCGTGCCATGGTGTTCCCCTCAATTCATCGAGCCAGCGGTAATGCGCTGATTGATTTCCTGCATCCGGCTTTGCAGCCGTGCCATGTGTTCCGCGTGTGCTTGAGCGATCTGCAACACGCCTACCGAATGAGCGAAACGCCCGTTGTCCAGCTTCACCGCCAGCCCTTCTTCGATCAGCGTCTGCATCGCGCGGGTGATATTGCTCGGGCTTTCGCCGGCCAACTGGGCCAGCTCGGTGTTGCTCAACCCCGTCACGGTGTGGCCCTTGAGCGCCTTGAGCACTCGCAGTACGCGTGCAGCAGCAGAGACGGTGCGGCTCATGGCTGCCCCTCCAGTTCGAGTTGTGGTTGTTGGCTTTGCTTGACGTTGCCCTGGTGCCAGGCCAGCGCTTCCATGGCGGCTTGAATCGATGCAAGGGTTTCGTTTGCATCGCAGTGCTTTGCATAAAAGTCCAGCAACTGACCGGTGGCAGCGGTGAGCAGCTCTTGCAGGGCTTGCATGTCCTGCGCAGTGCAGTGACGCCCGGTCGGCATATCGATTGTCAGTCGACCGGCACTTGCCGCGATCCAGCGGGTTACATAGTCACAGCCGCAGGCTTGCTCGTACGGGCGAATCAGGTTCGCGGGCATCCGTCCACTTTGTAGCCACTTGTAAAGCGCCCAATGGTCGGCGAGGCCCATCTGATCCGCGATGCGCTCGACACCTTTGCTGTGGTTCTCCCGTGCATAGTCCTTACACAGCTCTAGTGCGTGACGTAGCGAGGTCGGGCGCAGGTTCTTCCAGCGGCGGCGAGTCATTGGAAAGCCCAGCCTGGAAGCGTTTCCAAACAAATTGCGGGTTTGCACATGGGCAAAAGGATTACAGCGGGCGCAATCTTTTCCTGTAAATTGACAACCGGAGCTGACAATGGAAACGCGAGATTTCGAAGAATTGGCAGGCCGCATTGAAGGGCTTGCCCGCTGCGTGATGATCCTGACAGGCTCGCTACAGCGCGAGGGGCACTTGAACCAACAGAAATTGCAGGCTGATCTGAGGATTGCCAGCCAAGGTCTGCAAGCTGATATTGCGGGGTGCCCAACAGTGATAAGCACACTGAATGAGATGGCCGACCAGCTCCTGGCCGACTATCAGTACTGCTTGGTGAAAGCGAGTTGAGTGCCATGACGAACCTCATGCGGCTAGCGCCGGTTTGGCTTTCATGCCCAGCTTCACGGCAATGTCATGCGCTTTTCCGTAGTGGGCTTTGGCTTGACCATTGAGAACGCGATACACCTCGTTGCGGGTGTAGCCGTTTTCGAGAGCCCATTCAGTGATTGTTTTGCCGGCGCGGCGAAAGCTCTCTTTCACCTGGTCGGCGCTTAGGGCTTTGGCATGGGTGGCCATGGTGGTGGCTCCTGTGATGCAAAGATGGTTTGGGTTTGTGTGGATGATTATGAGAACCAAAGTTCTCTTTTACAAGAGGGTAATGTGACCTTTTCTTCTCTTTCGGCTGAGCGGATGAAAGAAGAGCGCGTCCGACTGGGGTTGAAGCAAGCCTCTGCCGCCGAGCAGTGCGGGGTTTCGCGCGAGATCTGGGGGCGCTACGAGCGTGGCGCCGCCGTGCCTGGTGGAGAGGTTCTTTTCTCTTTCGCCCAAGCAGGGGCCGACATTCAATTCGTACTGACTGGATGCCGCAGTTCCGGGGGCGGTGATAAAGACTCTGCGGACATAGATGTGCCGCGTTTGGAGCGGATCGTCGAGATGCTGGAAGCCGCTGCCAAGTTGGCAGGCAAGCGATGGCCGACCAAGAAGTTAGCTGCGGTCGCAGCCGAGGTGTACAACGTTTTGAACGACAGTCAGACGTTCGACGAGTCCCAAGTAGATAGGGTATTAAAGTTGGTGGTGAATCGCTGAAGTAGCAAGGAGCGTTATGCGTAGCGATGAGGAGCTAATGGCGAAGCTATCGGTGAGGCTCACCGAAGAGATCAGGAATCTTCCCGACGATGGCAAGGACCATGAACTGGTTATCAAGATCAAGGGTGACCATGGGAATATCAACCTGGGCACACAGAACTTTGAGATCAACTCTGCCAAGCAGTTACCCCCTCCTGGAAGCGACAGAGAGCGGGAGTGCCCCCAGTGTGGGCAGCCCGCGTGGAGATACACGCAGCTATGCATGCACTGCGACTACGATATGCACCGTCATGATCAGATCGTCGCTGAGGAGGAGAACCAGCAACGAAAGATCGAAAACAACAATCGGTTGTTAAAAGCTTTCGGTGTATTCGTTGCTATTGCGACTTGCAGTTTTCTAATCAAGGATCACCTGCCAGCATCGCTACAGCATTGGTCGATAGGTGTAACAGCCGTAGCGGGCATTTTTGCCTTTCTGACACTTCAAGCGCACCGGTGAATGGCTTCATTCACAATCTGCGGGTGGTCCCGCTACAACCAAGGAGATGCTGTATGAAAGGATTGGTGTTTGTTTTGCTTTGTTCGATTTCGATCTCTGCCACTGCGGCAACTGTCGCTGAAAAGCTCACCGAGTTGAGCCTGGATAAAAGAGTCAAGGCAAGCTCTCCTGAGGTAAAGCGTACACAGGCCGCTCTTACCAGAGGGTTAACGGTGTGTGACGGTAAAGATGAAGAGGCGCTGGCGTCATCTGCCTGGGTCATGACCAAGGAAATTCGCGAGAAGGGTCAGTACGCGGATTCCACCGACATCCTCGAAGGGATCAACGCGGTGTTGCTGGGCGCCAAGTCCAAGCAGGACTGTGATGAGTTACTGGCCCTATATACGGTTAACCGTATCCAAGGCAACACGCACTCGGATGCCGTGACCGGCGCCCGTGGTCTGTACCGCGCAACCGGCGTGGTTCAGTGACGCGACACGCCTGCTTTCACCTCTTTAAACCCGATTAAAAGCGCTTCCTGCCCACGCCGCCGATCATGGCGGCGTGTTCGTTTCGGCGCCGCCCTGGCGCCCAACCAGCAGGAGGCGTCATGCGACCCAACACCCCGCGCGGCATCCGCAATCACAACCCCGGCAACATCCGACACGTCAAAGGCACCCGCTGGCAAGGCATGTCGGCGAACCAGAACGATACCGATTTCGTTCAGTTCATAGACCCCCGCTGGGGAGTCCGGGCCATCGCCCGCACCTTGGTCACCTACCAGGACAAACATTCTCTGCGGACCATCCGCAAGATCATCGGGCGCTGGGCACCACCCAACGAGAACAACACCGAGAGCTACGTTAGGCAAGTAGCTACCCGCGTCGGCGTGTCACCTGATGGCCGCATCGACGTGTACGACTACAAGATCATGCGCGCCCTGGTGGAAGCCATCATCCGCCACGAGAACGGCGCCGGCCCGTTGCCCGAGGGTGCATGGTACGGCGACGCACTGATCAACGAAGGTCTGCAACTGGCCGGCATCGTCCCTGGTGCCTACCACGGGGAGCCGGTATGAAACTGATCGCCAACTGGCGCCGTTGCTATCGCCTCTACAGCGTCCAGCTCGGCCTGCTGATCGCGCTGTTCGGCTTCCTGCAGATCAACGTGTTGCCGATGTGGGAAGCGCAGCTCTCGGATCGGGCCTATGCCGTGCTCAACAGCGCGCTGGCACTTCTGTTGTTCCTCGCCCGCCTGGTGAAACAAGGCCCCGACCAGGACACACCACCGTGAAGCTGCGGCTGCTGTTGCCGCTGCCACTCACCTGGCTTTGTCTCTCACCGACTGCCGCTGGCACCTGGTTGCCCTGCGCCACCCGACGACCTCGACACATGCGCAATCGCTGGAGGCACAAGCATGGCCGCGCTTGATTTCTTGTCCCTGCCGAGCGGGTTGGCCTGGGCGGTCGCCGCCTGCGCCCTGAGTGCTGCGGCAGCGGGATCTGTCGGGTACGGACTGGGAGATCGCCAGGCCGCTGCTGCAGGTGCAGCCGACCTGGCCGACCTGAAGCGCGAGCATGCGGAGCAGGCCGTGGCCAACGGACAGCGAAACCTCGACGACCTCCTGAGCGAGATGCGCCGCGCCAACGACGCCGAAGCACAACTCATCAACGCGAAGGCCCAACACCAAACGGAGCTGGAGCAGCTCCAGGAGCGAATCCCCAATGTCACCACCGTCTACCTGCCTGCGCCTGCGTCCAAGCCTGTTGCCATTCCTCGTTGCGTGTTCACTGCTGGCTGGCTGCGCGACTACAACGCCGCCCTCGGTGTGCCCGCCGCCGTCCAAGGCACCACTGCCGGCCACCCTCAAGCAGCGACCAGCCCCGCCCCCGGCACTGACGCCGAGCTACTGGAAAGCCGCGTTACACCTGCCGACATCCTCGCACATGCCCAGGACTATGGCATGTGGGCTCGCAACAACCTGGCACAGCTCAACGCCGTGCTCGATCTTCAAGAAAAGGACTGACCGCGTATGGATGTAGCTGACCAGGCACAAGACAACGATTTCACCGAAGCGGCCTTGCTGGTTCACCGCAACGGCCTGCAAAAGCGGTCTGGCGCCTCGGCATATCGCTGCGAAGAGTGCGGCGATGCAATCCCGGAAGAACGCCGCCAGGCCGCGCCAGGTACTGAACATTGCGTGGACTGCCAATCGGCCCTGGAGCACCTGCAGAAGAGAGGGATTCGATGAACCTGAATGAGCTGAACTTCGGCTTCCAGACCGTGCAGTGGCTGATCCTCACGGTCCTCGGCGTCTACACCTGGCTGACGAACCGCCAGGCTGCAAGTGCCCAAGAGTTGCTGGAGCTTCGTACCCGCATCGTTGCCCTTGAAGAGCGTGTGCGACACATGCCGGATCATGCGGCTATTGCCGAGCTGCTCGGCGACATGAAAGCCGTGCGTGCCGAACTGTCGGGCGTCCAGGCTATCGCCCGCTCGGTGGACCGAATCAATGACTACCTGCTGCGAGAAAAGAAATGACCCCATACGCAGAGTTCCTGCGCCAGGACATGCGCCTGGTGATCCTACGTTTGCTGGTTGAAATGCCGACCTACCGCGCCAACAGCTCGGTGCTGAATGCGGCCCTGGACAGCTATGGTCACAGCGTCAGCCGCGACCAGGTGAAGACTGAGTTGCACTGGCTAGGCGAACAGGGTGCCGTCTCCCTGGATGACATCGGCCCGGTCTTGGTTGCAACCCTCACCGAGCGCGGTCAGGACATCGCTGCGGGCCGCGCACGCTGCCCAGGCATCAAGCGACCGGGGGCCTGAGATGGCGGGTAAATCGTCGGTCAGCCGCCTGCCCCCAGTGGTTAAGGCGTACCTGCAAAAACTGCTGCGTGAAGATCGGATGACTCTCGACGAGATGATTGAAGATCTGCGCAGCCGATTCCCAAACGAAAAAGTGCCCAGCCGCAGCGCGCTCGGGCGCTTCAAGGTGGGCTTTGAGCAGCTCACCGAGAAAGCCCGGCAGCACCGTGAGCAGGCCGAAGCTTTCGTGGGTGCACTGGGCGAAGACTCCAGCGACAAGACTGGCGCTCTGCTGGTAGAAGCCGTCTCGACCTTGACCTACCAGGCCGCAATGGGCGCCCACGAAAAAGATGAGGTGACTATCAAAGAAGTGGCAGCCCTGGCCCGTGCCGCCAAGGCGACCATGGAAGCCCGGACCCTGAGTGTAAAAGAGCGCCAGTTCATCGAGCGTGCTGCGCGCGAACGCCTGCTCCAGGAGCAGGCAGCCGAACTGGACAAGGAAGTCCGCAGCGGTGGCATGGATGAAGAACAAGCCTTGTTCTGGCGTCAGAAGTTCCTCGGTGTAAAAGTATGAGCACCCCAGCGGTGAAGCCCAGCAGCAGCACCGTGCGCGTCGTTGAATGGGACGAACTGCCGGACTCCGTTCGGTCGATTCCTCAAGGCTACAACCCGATCACCGAAGGCCTGCTGATGTCGCACCAGGCCGATTGGCTGGCCATCGACGCGCAGATCAAGCTGTGCGAGAAAGGTCGCCGCACCGGCATCACATTCGCCGAAGCCCTGGATTCTGTGATTACCGCTGCGTCCCGCAAGAGCGCGGGCGGCATGGACGTGTTCTACGTCGGCGACACAAAGGAAAAGGGCCTGGAGTTCATCGGCTACTGCGCCAAGTTCTCCCGCGTAATCGCCGAGGCTCAAGCCTCGGGCGTCAGTGAGATCGAGGAGTTCCTGTTCGAAGACCAGGACGAGTCAGGCAACACTCGCCAGATCAATGCCTACCGCATCCGTTATGCCTCGGGCTTCAAGATCGTCGCGCTGTCGAGCAACCCCGCCAACCTGCGTGGCCTCCAAGGCAAGGTGATCATCGACGAAGCGGCCTATCACCGGAACGTCTCGGCTGTGCTCGATGCTGCAACCGCACTGCTGATCTGGGGCGGTCGCATCGTGATCATCAGCACTCACAACGGCAAGGCCAATGCCTTCAACGGCATGATCAATGACATTCAGGAGGGCCGCTACGGTAATGCCGCGGTGGTCTACAAAGCGACGTTCGATGATGCCGTTGCCAATGGCTTGTACGAGCGGCGCTGCATGATGCGTGGCGAAGAGCCCACCGCCGAGGGCAAGGAGGCCTGGTACAAAAGCATCCGCAACGCATACGGTCCGCGCAAGGCACAGATGCGCGAAGAGCTGGACGCGATCCCTCGGGACGGCAACGGTGTGTGCGTACCTGGTGTGTGGATCGAAGACGCTATGCGTTCGGATCGGCAAGTACTCCGACTCGCCCTGGACGAGAGTTTCACCCTGCAGGCGGTCTATCGACGCGAAGCGTTCATCGAGACCTGGATGGAGCCGCACCTGTTGCCCTTGCTACAGCAGCTCGACCCTGAGTTGCGCTGGTATCTCGGCATGGACTACGCGCGCCACCGCGACTTCTCGATCATCTGCCCAATGTCGGTTGACCAACAGCGTCACCGTGATGTGCCGTTCGTGGTCGAGATGCACAAGGTGCCGACCCGGCAACAGCAACAAGTGCTGTTCGCCATTCTGCGTGGTCTTCCCAACTTCATCAGCGCCGCCCTGGACGCCTCGGGCAACGGCGAGACGCTGGCCGAGGACACAGCCGATGAATTCGGCCATGAACGCATTCACCAGGTGAAACTGTCGCGGGCTTGGTATGGGGCCTGGATGCCGCGCTTCGTTGGTTTGTTCGAAGACGGCACCATCACACTGCCCAAGGACGACTCGCTGCAACAAGACATCCGCGCAATCGAAACCGTGGATGGCATCCCGATGATCGTCAAAGCCCGCCAGCAGGACCTCAAGGACCCGGAGCTGTACCGCCATGGCGACTTCGCTGGAGCTGGTGTGCTGGCCACTTTCGCCACCTTGGACAGCGCGTCTGCTCCGGTCAAAGTCAAATCCCGCCGCCGTCGTGCGGCATCACAGATCTTTCAGGGGTACGCATGAGCAGCAAGGGCGTGTGGGTCAGCCCCACAGAGTTCGTCACGTTCGCCGAGGCACGGCGCGACAAGAGTCTGACCGACCACATTGCCAGCCGTGGGCGCAGCTTCGATGCGCAGGCCCTGGGCATGTACCTGCCAAACCCAGACCCGATCCTCAAAGCCCAGGGCAAGGACATCAAGGTCTACCGTGACCTGCGCAGTTCTGCCCTGGTCGGCGGCAACATCCGTCGCCGCAAGTCATCGGTGCTCGCCCTTGAACGCGACTTGAAGCGCGGCCAGGCACCGGTCCGGGTTGAGCGCTTTGTCAGGGACTGGCTGGCCGACCTCGATCTCGACCGCATCATTCGTGAGCTGCTCGATGCGGCGCTGTTTGGCTACCAACCGGTTGAGCTGATGTGGAAGTCCGTAGGCCTTCACCTGGTGCCCGAGGATTTGCTGGGTAAGCCCGCCGAGTGGTTTCTGTACGACCAAGACAACCAGCTCCGTTTCCGCGCTCGCGACGCCGGTATCCAGGGCGAATTGTGCGACCCGCAGCGTTTCATCGTGGCCCGACAGGACGCGACCTATAACAACCCGTATGGGTTTGCCGACATGTCCATGTGCTTCTGGCCTGTGGTGTTCATGAAGGGCGGCATGAAGTTCTGGGTTCAGTTCACCGAGAAATACGGCAGCCCCTGGCTGATCGGCAAGCACCCGCGTGGTGCGGCGACCAAAGAAACCAATGATCTGTTGGACAGCCTGGAGCAGATGGTGCAGGACGCCGTCGCGGTCATCCCCAACGATTCCAGTGTCGAAATCAAAGAGGCCGCAGGCAAAACCGGTAGCGCTGATGTGTACCGTGAACTGCTGATGTACTGCCGCAGCGAGATCAACGTCGCGCTGCTCGGCCAGAACCAGACAACCGAGTCGAATTCAAACCGCGCTAGCGCGATGGCCGGACTGGATGTAACCGAAGACATCCGCGACGGCGACGCCAGTATTGTCGCGGCAACGCTCAATGCTGCGATCCGTCTGGTCGTCGATCTCAACTTCGGTGAGCACGTCGATGCACCCGTGTACGAGTTGTGGGAACAGGATCAGATCGACAAGACCTTGGCCGAGCGGGACAAGTCGCTCACCGATTCGGGAGTGAAGTTCACACAGCAATACTGGATGCGCACCTACAACCTGCAGGAAGGCGACCTTGCTCCCACCGTTGAGCCGACCGGCTCGCCTGAGTTTGCTGAGTCAACCTTGAAACCCATTCTTGACCAGGTGGCGCTTGATCAGGTGATCAACAGTCTTCCCGCCGAATTACTCCAGGAGCACGGTGAGCAGGCTGTAGCCCCAGTGATTGACGCCCTGTTGCGCGCTCGCACCGACACTGAGGCGCTTGGCCTGCTGGCCGAGGCCAACCCAACAATGGACGACCAAGCACTGCAGGAGACTCTCACGCGGCTGATGTTTCTGGCCAACATCTGGGGCCGGTTGAATGCCAATGCGGACCGTGAAGACTGATGGCGCGCCCTATGAAGACCCCGAGCCCGACCGAACTCAAGGCTATTTTTGGCCTTGAGCCGAAAAACGCAGTGGCCTACCTGAAGTCCAAGGGTTATGCCATCACCTGGAACTGGCAGGAAATGCTCGACCAGGCACATGACCAGGCCTTTACGGTTGCCAAAGCCATGCGCCTTGACTTGCTGTCGGACATTCGCGGCGCCTTGGAAACTGCGTTGCAGGAGGGTCAGACCCTGAAGCAGTTCATCGCGGATCTGCAGCCGGTCCTGGAGGCGCAGGGCTGGTGGGGTAAGCAGGTTATCGTCGACAGCCAGGGCGTTGGCGAGATGATCCAGTTGGGGAGCCCACGCCGCCTGAAGACGATCTATCAGACCAACTTGCAAAGCGCCTATATGGCCGGGCGCAAGGCCGAGATGGAGCAAACTACCGAAACGCACCCGTATTGGATGTACGTGGCCATCCTGGATGGCAAGACGCGACCAAGTCACCGCGCGCTGAATGGTCAAGTGTTCCGCCACGATGACCCGATTTGGTCTGCGATCTTCCCGCCGAATGGGTTCAACTGCAGATGCCGTGTCGTTGCGCTGAGCGAAGCCGCAGTGAAGCGTCGAGGGTTGAAAGTCGTGTCGAGCGAAGGACGCCTGTTCACCGAAACCGTGGAGACCGGCATCGACAAACGTACCGGTGAGATCCGCACCGCCCCCGTCACAGGCATCCGAACGACGGACGCCGCGGGCAAGGCGATCACCTTCCGCACTGATCCCGGATTCAACCATGCACCAGGTGCTGGCCTGGGCGACATGCTTAAACGCAAACAGGCAGCCGCCTAGGGGGTTTGAAGTGTTCACAGTCGAACTGGATCATCAGCGCCTGCAGGCTGCACTGAGTAAAGTTGAATGGGCGGTCGGTGACTTGGCGCCGCTGATGCGGGGCATCGCTGCAGAGTTGCTGAGTCAGACAGAAGAAAACTTCGACGAGGAAGGGCGTCCCGAGTGGCAGAGCCTGTCCGATGTCACAACCGCGCGGCGCGAGAAGAACGGCAACTGGCCTGGTCAGATCCTGCAGGTCAGCGGTGCAGGCTTGGCCAGCTCGATCACTACGCAAGCAACGGACAGCTCTGCGCTTGTGGGCAGCAACAAGCCTTATGCCGCCATGATGCAGTTCGGTGGCACCCAGTCGGACTTCCCGCACCTGTGGGGTGACATTCCAGGTCGTCCATATTTGCCGATGAACACTGAGGGAGATCTGCAGCCTGAGGCCGAGGAAGCCATCCTGGATCTCGCCCTCGCGCACCTGGAAAAGGCCGCCCGCCAGTAGCGGCCACAGGAGCGACGAAACGGTTCGGGCGCTCCGGTTCATCCTGCAAAGGCCTGGCAGCGCTGACGAATGCTTTACAGCGCTTTATAAAGCCAAGTCTGAATGCTATCCCGCTCCGCGTTTCCCGCCTCTGACTATTCCAGTCGCATCCGCACTCTTTAAACCCGATTAAAAGTCAGTCCGCCAACGGCAGGTCAGGCTGTGCGCATCGTCATCAAACGCAGCGCACAGCTCATGAAACCACTGCACATTTTCAAGCCCGGCAAGCACGTCGCCATGAGCGGTGACAGCTTCAGCTTCAGCGAATCGGACCTGACGGCCACAGTCCTGGCCTACGATCCTGCCCGACATGAAGCGCCCCTGGTGATCGGTCACCCCAGACACGACGCACCAGCGGCGGGCTGGGTTCAATCGCTCAGTGCCAGCAACGAAGGGTTGATCGCCACCCCCACGCAAGTTGACCCGGCGTTCGCCGACCTGGTGGGCAAAGGCAGCTTCAAGAAAATCTCCGCCTCCTTCTATCACCCGGACGCCCCGAACAACCCCGTCCCCGGCGTGTACTACCTGCGCCATGTCGGCTTCCTCGGCGCACAGCCGCCAGCGGTGAAAGGCCTGCGGCCCATCGAGCTGGCCGATGGCGAAGAAGGTGTCATCGAGTTCGGCGATTTCGGTCACGAAACCAGCGCGTCCCTGTGGCGCCGGCTGCGTGACTTCCTGATCGGTGATCGCGGCCTGGAGGTCGCCGACCAGGTGATCCCTGACTGGCAGATCAACAGCCTCGCCGAAGCTGCGCGTGAGCACGACCCACGACCGTCCTTTTCAGAACCCGCCCGATCCATCACAGAGGAATCCAATGTGACGCCCGAAGAAATCACCGCCATGCAGGCGGAAAACGACCGCCTCAAAGGCCAGGTCAAGCAGCACCAGGAACAGAGCCGCAAAGCCCGCCTGGAGGGTATCCATCAGAGCCATGTCGCCTTCGCCGAAGGCCTGGTCAGCGAAGGTCGTCTGCTGCCCAAGCATGCTCCCGCGTTGATCGCAGCCCTGGATTTCGCCGAGTCCAACGACAAGCCCTTGGAGTTCGGCGAGGGCGACGAACGACAGCCGGTCACCACTGGCCTCAAGGCGATCTTCAGCGACCTACCCAAGCAGATCGACTTCGCCGAGAAGGCCAGCAAGGAGCGCCACGGCGGTGGCTCGGTGAAGGCCGACCTGGAGTTCGCCGAGAAGAACACCGACCCCGACCGCCTGGACCTGCACCAGCGTGCAACCGCCCTGGCCGCCGAGAAAAACATTTCCTACGAGCAGGCTGTCCGCCAGCTCATCTGATCGAGGAGCCACCATGGCAGATCGTTTGAAGCAAGTCCGGGTTGTCGATCCGGTACTGACCAACCTTGCACGGGGGTACCGCAACGCCCAATTCATCGGCGAAGCGCTGTTCCCGATTGCACCGATGGACAAGGAGGCCGGCACTATCCCGCTGTTCGGCAAAGAAGCGTTCGAGCTTTACGACACAGAACGTGCAATCCGGGCGCAGTCCAACATCATGAACCCTGACGATGTTGATGGACTGGACGTAGTGCTGCGTGAGCATGACATCGCTTACCCGGTCGATTACCGGGAACAGAACGAGGCGATGTTCGATGCCCAGGCACGCGCTTCGCGCCGTGTCGTCGATGTCATTGACCTGCGTCGCGAGGTCGCCTGCGCGAAGCTCGCACAGAACCCCGGCACCTACTTGGCGGGCGCGAAGGTCACCCTGGCTGGCAACAGCCAGTGGAGCAATGGCGGTGGTGACCCGGTAGCGGATGTCGAGCGTGGCAAGGAAGTGATCCGCAGTCGTATCGGCATTCGCCCGAACACTATCACCATGGGTGCTTCGGCCTACGCATCGCTCAAGTTCCATCCGAAGTTGCAGGAAGCCCTGGGCAGCAATGAGCGCAAACTGATCACCCTCGAGCACCTCAAGGTGCTGTTCGGTATCAACGACATCCATATCGGTGAGGCGCTCGCCAACACCAACTCGGTGGGTGATATCTGGACCGACACCCTGCAACTGGCCTATGTCGCCAAACCACAGGGTGGCTCCCAAACCAACTACGAAGACCCGAGCTTCGGCTACACCCTGCGCCGCAAGGGTATGCCGGAGATCGACACCTTCGACGGGGCCGGCGGCAAGCTCCACTTCGTGCGTAACACCGACATCTACAAGGCCGTCGTCGTCGGCGCCGATGCCGGCTACCTGATCTCCGACATCAACGGCTGAGGTGAAACATGGCTGCGAAATCCACCCCCCAAGACCAGGAACAGAAACCCGAGGCTGGCCAAGGCCAGGTGCCGAAAACGGCCCAGGCCTCTGATACATCGGGAGCGGGCGCCACTGATCAGCAAGCCTCGGCCAGCGGCGGTGCGACCAAAGCCCCCGAGCCCGAACCCGAACCCGAACCTGAGCCCGCAACGCGCGGCTATCAAGTCACTACCCAAAGTGATGTGCTGCTCGATGGCCAGTTGTACACCGCTGGCGCCGAGCTTCTGCTGCTCGATGCCGTGGCGTTGCCTCTGCTGAAAAACGGCTGCATCAAGCCGAAGGAAGGTATCCAGTGAAGACCAAACAGACTGTGCTCACTACCTCATTGCTGGCCCTGGTCGATCTGCCACGTCACCGCTTCGCCGGTCTGGGCGGCGGCCTGTGCGCTGCAGGCGCAAAGTCTCTGGGCTCGGTTGCGGCGGATACCGAAGCCGGTAACGCGGCTCCGGTCGATGTCCTGGGCATCTGCCTTGTCTCTGCAGGCGGGGCTATCGCGGCGGGTGCCGAAGTCGAGTCGGACGCGACTGGTCGTGCCGTCGTGCACGCAGCAGGTATCAGCAACGGCACTGCCCTGGATGCCGCGACTGCAGCGGGTGACATCATCCGCATCGTGCGCGGTATCTGACCATGCGCTACTGCACCCGCAATGACATTGGCCGGGCGATCCCGGAGCTGACGTTGATCCAGCTTTCGAATGATGACCCTGCAGCCCAGGAGCCTGATGAAGGCGTGATCGAGGACGGTATTCGCCAGGGCGAAGAAATGGTGGATGGTTACCTGCGTGGCCGCTACGACCTGCCGCTGGACCCGGTGCCAACCGTATTGCGGGATGCAGTGGTGCTGTTGGCCAGGCATTGGCTCTATCAGCGCAGGCCAGAGGGTTCGATGCCGGACGCGGTCAAGGACAGCCGCAAAGACACCATCAAGTTGCTGGAGAGCATCCGCGATGGCGTTGTCACCCTCGGTATGCCTGGAGGCCAGGCGGCTCCCGAGCCCGGTGAGATCCGCGTCCGCTCGCGCCACCAGCAATTCGGTGACGACGTTTGGAGTGGCTACCGATGATCCCGAAAACCCAAACCGCCATGCTGCAGGACGCATTGCTCGCGCGCCTGCAGGAGCACTTTACGGGGGAACTCTCGGTTGAGTTGTTTCCAGAAGCACCTGGGGGCTACCGACTGAATCATCCGAGAGGCGCCATCCTTGTGGCTTACGGTCGCAGCAAATTCGGCGAATCCGATGCAACAGATGCGGTGTTCCAAGAGCGTCAGTTGGTTTTTCGCTTCACGCTTGTGTTCCGCCAGCTCAACGGCAAGGACGGGGTGACCAGTTACTTGGACCGTATTCGGGAGAGCATCACCGGCTGGCTTCCACCGCATTGCGATCGCCCATGCCAGCCCATTTCTGAGCAGTTTCTGGGGCACGTCCAGGGCGTATGGCAATACGCCCTGGACATCACAACCCGCGCTACGCAAATCCAGTTTGTCGCCCCAAGCAATGGCCCGTTCCTCACCCGCGCAGAATTTGAAAATGAGGGCTTTCAATGAAACTCACACGCTACCGCTACACCGGCCCGCAAAGCGCGGCTTGTCTGCGAGTCTCCCCCGGCAATCTGCTCGACGTTCAGTTGCTGCCAGGCCAGCCGGTCGAACTCCCTGCTGAACATGACTACACCCGCGTGCTGCTGGAACTGGGGCACCTGGTGCCTGAACCCGCAGCCACCAAACCCGCGAAGCCAGGTGCAAGCGGGAAGGACGAAGGAGATCAAGCCAATGGCAGCTAACTACCTGCACGGCATCGAAACGACGGAGGTCGAACGCGGCCCCCGCGCGATCCGCGTCGTCAAATCGGCGGTCATCGCGCTGATCGGCACTGCGCCGACCGGGCCGGTGAAGAAGCTGACGCTGTCGCTCAACGACATCGACGGCGCCCAGTTTGGCGGTCACCTGCCAGGCTTCAGCATTCCAGAGGCGCTGGATGGCATCTACGACTTCGGCGCAGGCACTGTCCTGGTCTACAACGTGCTCGATCCGGCGGTGCATCGCACCAGCGTTCCTGGTGTAGCTGGACAGTTCGCTGATAACGACCGCCTGCAGTTGGATCATGGGGCTCTGCAGATACTGACGCTGAAATCCGATGATGGCAGCGCCTCTTACGTCCTGGGGACTGACTACACCGTCGATATGCTCAGCGGCCTTGTGCAACGTATCAGTACGGGCGGCATCGCGATCAATGGCAAAGTGAAGATCGACTATGCCTATGCCGACCCTACCAAGGTCACTCCTACAGACATCATCGGCGCAGTGTCGGTAGCTGGCCAGCGCAGCGGGTTGCTGGCTTTCCAGGACAGCTACAACGAGTTTGGCTTTTTCCCGAAGATCTTCATCGCACCGGGTTTCAGTACGCTCAACGCTGTCAGCGTAGAACTGATCGCCTCGGCGACCAAGGTCGGTGGTGTCACTTACATCGATGCGCCCATTGGCACCACGGTGCAACAGGTCATCGCTGGGCGCGGCCCTGCCGGCGCTATCAACTTCAATACCAGCAGCGACCGAGTTCGCCTGTGCTATCCGCACGTCAAGGTCTATGACGCCGTAAGTGGTGAGCGCTTGCAGCCGCTGTCGATCCGCGCAGCAGGCCTGCGGGCGAAGGTTGATAACGACAACGGCTACTGGTGGAGCAGCTCCAACAAGGAACTGATGGGCGTGATCGGCCTTGAGCGACCGTTGACGGCGCGTATCGATGACGCCGGCAGCGAAGTGAACTTGCTGAATGAAAACGGCATCACCACGGTGTTCAACTCGTTCGGCACGGGCCTGCGTCTGTGGGGCAACCGCACGGCGGCCTGGCCAACCGTGACCCACATGCGCAACTTCGAAAACGTGCGTCGGACCAAGGACGTCATCGACGAGTCGATCCGCTACAGCTCGCTGCAGTTCGTGGATCAGCCCATCACCGACTCGCTGATCGAGAGCATCACGGAGAGCGTCAATCAGCACATGCGCAAACTGGTCGGTGACCAGGCGTTGATCGGTGGCGAGTGCTGGTATGACCCGGCCCGCAACCCACAGACCGAGCTGGAGCTGGGGCACATGCTGTTCAACTACAAACTCACCGTGCCGCTGCCGTTCGAACGGGGCACCTTCGAAACCGAAATCACCGGGGAATATCTCGTCAACCTGGGGGCCTCCTAAATGACAGGGTTTAGCGCACATCGCATCACCAATGCGTCGGTCTACCTGGACGGCAACAGCTTCTTCGGGCGCGTCGAAGAAATCGACCTCGGCACGGTCAAGTCCGTGATGAGCGACTTTCAGGGCTTGGGAATGGTCGGCCTGATCGAGCTGCCGGACGGCATCGACAAGCTCGAAGGCAAGATCGTCTGGAACAGCCTGTACTACGACGCGGCCAAGCGCTTCGCTACGCCGTTCAAGACGGTGCAGTTGCAGCTCCGGTCGAACGTCCAGGTCTTCAACAGCGCCGGCCTGGTGGACGAGATGCCACTGGTCACGCTGATGACCGTGATGTTCAAGGAGTACCAGTTGGGGACGTACAAGCCGCGCGACCCGACGAAGTTCGAATCGCCGTTCTCGGCGATCTACGTGCGCCAGGTGCTCAATGGCAGCGAGGTGGTGTTGCTGGACTACCTGGCCAACATCTTCAAAGTCGGCGGCCAGGATCAACTGGCCAAGTACAGAAAAAATATTGGGCAAGCG
Organism: Pseudomonas sp. zfem002; assembly: GCF_032621685.1. NCBI lineage: Bacteria > Pseudomonadati > Pseudomonadota > Gammaproteobacteria > Pseudomonadales > Pseudomonadaceae > Pseudomonas > Pseudomonas sp. zfem002. The sequence continues at coordinate 32,862 of NZ_JAVYJH010000013.1, forward strand.
TAGTCAGGAAACGCTTCATGGATGAAGCTGCCAGGATGGCAATGCAAGCCCCGCGAAAATGCGGGGCTTGCTCTTTAAACCCGATTAAAAGTCAGCACCACGACCAGGTGTGATGCTCAGGGCTCTTTCAGAGCAACCGATCAGACCGATCAACCTGGAGCATCAAATGGCCGCCCCCCTCAGCATTACCCTCAAATTCCCCTTCACTAACGCTGCTGGTGAGCTGATTACCACGCTGCCTATCAAACGCCTCAAGCGTAAAGACTTGGCGGCTGCCCATTCCTACGCCAAAGGCGAAGTGGCCCAGGAGGACTTCATTTTCGCCAGGATGACCGGCCTGACCATGGAGGACATTGGGGAACTCGACATCGCCGATGCCAAGGTAGTGACCGAGGTGTTTCGGGGAATCGCTGATGGCGGAGACATCGCTGAAGTCCTGGGACGAAGCACTGCTGCTCGTGTTGAGGATGCAGCCATCGGAGATTCGGCGCTTGACCATGACTGAGTACTGGCGCTGGTGCGACGTGTGCGAGCGGGAAATCAACCGCCGCCTCGAAGCCGCCGAAAACATGCGCCATTGATCACCCGACCAGGAGCTGTATAGCTCCCGGTCCTTTTCAAACTCCGGCAGCGTAGCGAATCATGGCAAACGAAATCCTTGTTGGATTGAAGATCGGGGCTGCTGTATCAGGCACGCTGAATGCCGCTTTTGGCTCAGCAAAGTCCGTGGTGCAGCAGCTCGGGCGGGCAACTGACGGGCTCACTGCAAAGCAGAAGCGAATCGGCTCAGAGCTTTCGGACTCGATTGCTCGCGGTGGATCGGGCATCGGACGCCTTCGCCGTGAGTATGATCAAGTCGGTCGAGCAATTGATCAGCTCAGATCCAAACAGGAGCGGCTCAACCTCAGCATCGCACGCTCTGAAACCCTGAAAAACGAACGTGCCGAGCTTCGCGGCGAGGCAATGGAAACGGCAGGGACAGCCGCCGTAGTCGCCGCGCCAGTTGCCAAGGCAGTCGATATCGCGGTTGATTTTCAGGATCTGGTGCGCGACATCGCGATCACCGGAGACTTTGACGAGAAAAAGGAAAAAGGCCTCAGCGATGTAATGCGCGGCGCTGCGCTGCAGTGGAATCAGACCCAAATGGAGGTTGGCAAGGGCGTTGGGGTGCTCATTGCGGGGAGCATCTCTAACGTCAAAGAGCTGGAAGCCTATGCGCCAATCATGGCGAAGTCAGCCACCGCGACTCGGGCATCAATGGATGATCTCGGCGCAGTAGCAATCGCGCTGAACGACAACTTGGGCATCACGTCTACCGGCTTTGAACGGTCGATGAACATGCTGGCCTACGCCGGTAAAAGTGGTCAGTTTGAACTCGCGGACATGGCCAAGTGGTTGCCAAAACTCACACCGCAATTTGCTGCCCTGGGAATTACCGGAGAGCGTGCGGTGGCCGAGATCGGAGCGTCTTTGCAGATTGCGCGCAAAGGTGCAGGTAGCAACGATGAAGCCGCCAACAACTTCATGAACTTCATGAACAAGTTGACCTCGCCCGAAACTACAAAAGCCTTCAAGGATGCAGGTATCGATCTCGAAGATGCGATGAAAAACCATGTTCGTGGAGGCCTCTCTCCGGCAGAGTCGATGATCAGGGTCATCACCAAGTACCTTGGAAGCGATGCGACCGCAGCGGCGGGCAAGTACAAGAAAGCGCTGGACATCAAAGACGATAAGGAGCGCGAGACCGCCCTGACTCGTTTGGATGAGGCCTATAAGTTGAGTGCATTGTTTGCAGATCAACAGGTACTTGCGTTTGTCCGTCCGGCGCTGGCCAACCAGGAGGACAACACGCGCATAAAGCAAGGCAGTAAGGACGCTGCTGATAAAGGTGTGCTGGATTCCGATTGGAAAAAGCGAATGGGCAGCGCCAAGGAGCAACTCAAAGCTCTGACGATTGGGATGACGGACCTGGGCATCGCGGTCGGTACGATTGTTCTGCCCACCATCGTCGACCTGACACAACGAGTTGTGCCGATGGTTCAAACGTTCTCTAAGTGGTCCGAGGAGCATTCGGAACTTGTCGGTGGTGCGATCAAACTTGTGGCCGGGCTTGTCGCGTTGAAGCTCGGTGTTATTGGAATTCGCTATGGCATGAACCTGGGCGCGTCCGCGCTCAACGGTTTTGGCACTGCGCTATCACTGATTTCGGGCCGAATGGCACTTTTCAACAGAGCACTGATTGCCGCACGCTTCGCGCCCTTCATTGCCGGGATCAGAAACCTGGTCGGCATTATTCCAGGGCTGACGTATGTGACCGGGCTTTTCGGCACTGTGCTGGCCGCCACACCGATTGGCTGGATCATTGCCGCTTTTGCTGCGCTCGCCGTTGCCTCGTTCCTTGTTTACCAGCACTGGGATCGGATCAGCGCCTTTTCGTCGGGCTTCTTCACTGGGTTGCTGGAAGGTCTCAAACCGATTGGCGATGCTTTTTCTGCTGCGTTTTCATCCTTGGCACCCTTGTTCTCCGCTGTCGGGCAGATGATCGAACCCATGATCGGTTGGTTCCGCGAGCTGTTCGCGCCGATCAAACTGACATCTGATGAGCTTGGCCATGCGACGACATCCGGCATGAATTTCGGTCTAGCCGTTGGCGGTGTGATCTCGGCATTGTTTACGCCGGCACGGTGGCTGCTTGAGTTCATTGGTGAGATTCCCAAAGCGTTTGAAGGTGGCATCGGCAGTATTGCTGCGCTGATCGCAAACTTCTCTCCCGTAGGCCTGTTCTACCGCGCGTTTGCCGGGGTGCTTGAGTACTTCGGAGTCGAGTTGCCGGCGAAGTTCACCGACTTCGGCGGCATGATTATCTCCGGCCTGGTCAGCGGGATCGGCAATGCGCTCGATGCGGCCAAAGAGTCTGTTATCGCAGTCGGTACTTCTATCAAGACCTGGTTCACCGAAACGCTGGGTATCCAGTCGCCCAGCCGTGTGTTTATCGGCTACGGGGCGAACATCAGCGAAGGTGCGGCTATCGGGATCACCAGTCAGGAGGGGTTGGTTCGACAAGCAGCGCTCGGACTTTCTGGCGTAACCGGCATTGAGCTGGCAGCGCCGAAAATGCTTTCGCCGATGATGCCTGAACCCGTCTTGCCTGAACCGTTGGTGCGATCCCCGCAGTTCGAGTTCGTCCGGCAAACGGCCCCCGTCCTTTTTGAACCTGCCGCCCCGAAACTGCTGTCGCCCATGCCCAAGCCAGGCACGTCTCAACCGCCGGTTCCTAATAATTTGCCGCCAGCGCCGCCTTCCGCAGCGAGCACAACCCAGTGGGCGCCGCGCCCGCCACCCCGCCCTGAGGCGGTGTCTCTCGCAAGCCGAATGGGTGCGGCTTCTGGTGCGGCGACGCAAGACGAAAAGCCTGTGGTCGTTCACTACTCGCCGAAGATCGAGTTGCCTGCCGGCGCCCAGCAACAGCAGGTCGAGCAGGCATTAAGAAGCGGCTATGACGAGTTCGTGCGCTTCATGGAGCGCTTCCAGCACGACCAACGCCGCCGTAGCTACGGTCCTGCGGGAGGATCTGCCTGATGTTTGCAATCCTGGGTGACATTGAATTCACCGTTTCCGGTGGCATCGTCGGGCTGGAGTTGCGATCAGCCGCAGAATGGGCAGAGCACGCGCGCATGAAAGGAAAGCCTCTGCTGGAGTGGATCGGTGAAGGGCTCGATGAGATCAACTTAAGCATCGAGCTTCGTCCGCAGCTCGGAGATCCTGAGGCGCGCTGGAAGGCGCTACGGGAAGCCAAATCCATACATCTACCGCTGGCCCTGGTACTCGGCAATGGTGATTACCTCGGCCCGCAAGTTATTACCGATTTGAGCCTGGCTCATCACCGAATGTCAGCAACCGGCCAGCTTGCCTCGGCTGCCGTGCAACTGAGTTTGCGTGAGTACACCGGAGCGTTCACGCGCAAGATTGTTGCGCCGCCTGCTCTGATCAGCCCTGCAGTAAGCGGCACTACCGCTGCTGCTGCGGGCTCGCCTGGCCTGCTGTCGAAGTTCATGCCTGCCCCAAGCACAACGCAGATGGTCATCGGTCACGCGAAGACGGCTGCAAACATTCTTCAGGCCGGCAAGAACCTGTATGACCAGATTAAAAGCGGCAACGCCTTGATGATCCTCAATCAGGTTCCGCAGATGCTCGGTGTGACGGCCCAGGTCATCGGGCCGCTTGAGGGGCTGACCGAGGCAGCGGGTTTGCTGAAGGACGGTGCGGACCTTGCGAAGATGGGCGAAGACGTGCTGGGCAGTGTGATGGGGGCACGCTCCAGCCTGAACCCGGTCGATCTGGGAAACATCGTCGAGCGCTTCGAAGCATCGCGTGACTCCCTTGGCCAAGCGCTGACCACGATGGACAGCGCAGGCACGCGCCTCGCTGGCCTGGCCGCGCAAGTCATCACCAGGAAAGCCTGATCATGTTCATTCTGCACGTGACAACCGAGGGTGAGCGCTGGGACTCGCTGGCCTGGAAGTACTACGGCGATGCCCACCGGTATCAGCCAATCGCCCAGGCAAACCCACATGTGCCGCTTACCGCTGCATTGCCTGCCGGGCTGACCCTTGCCATTCCAATGCTTGAGCAACAACCGACTACAGAGGATCTCCCACCGTGGATGCGCTGACACCGAACCAGGTGCCTGAGGCTCGCTTCGTACTGAGCTATCAGCACAGCAACATCACGCACGATATCAGCCAGCACTTGTTGTCACTGACGTACTCAGACTACTTGACTGGCCAGGCCGACAGCCTTGACGTCGAGTTGGAAGACACAGAAGGCAAATGGTCCGATGCATGGTATCCAGGCCATGGCGACCTGCTCACCCTGTCGATGGGATGGCAGGGTAAGCCCTTGCGCACCCTGGGCAACTTCGAAATTGACGAGGTTGAGCTGAATGCACCGCCAGCAACGGTCAACATTCGTGCCCTGGGCGCTGGCATCCAGTCCGCCCTGCGCACCACAGAGCACCGCGCCTACGAGAGCACCACGCTCGATGCTGTCGCCAAACAGATCGCGGCTCGTCAGGGGATGGAGCTTGTTGGGCGCATCGAGCCGATCAAACTCGACCGCCTGACCCAGCAGGACTCTGATCTGACGTTTCTGCGCAATCTTGCTGGGGAGTATGACTATGCGTTCAAGGTCACCGGCAAGCGCATGGTGTTCCATTCGATCAGTGACCTGGCCAAGGGCAAGCCGGTAGCCACCCTGGCACTGACAGACCTCGCAAGTGTGCGCCTTCGTGACCAGATCACCGTCGTGCCGCAGAAGGTCGTGGTCAAGCACAAGGAGCCCGCTCAGAAAAAGCTGATCTCCTACGACATCGTGAACGGTGAAACGGTGGCGGTGCCCAGCAGTTCAAGCAAAGCCACAACCAGCGCAGACACAAAGAAGCAGCGCAAGCGAGCTGCATCTGAAGAGATCGCCAAAGCCAAGGCCAAGGCCGACCTTGCGAAAGCAAACAGGGAGCGCACGACTGGCGGCTGGACAGCCATGGGCCGGCCTGAGCTGGTCAGCGGCAACGTCGTGACACTGCGAGCTGCAGGAAAACTGGGTGGCGACTACTTGATCACCGCTGCGCATCACCGAATCACGCGCAGCGGTGGCTATACCATCGACCAGGAAGCCTGCAGGGTCGCAGCGCCCTCGATCTCAATGACTCAACAGAACATACAGCCGGATCTTGCGCTCTCTACCTACGGGCCGCAGCCGGATGTTGTCGCATGAGTGTGGCGTTGGAGTACGGCGAGGTCAGTGCGGTGGACTATTTGACGTGCCGCATCAGGGTGCGCCTGGATGACCGCGATGGTGTCGAGAGCTATTGGCTCAACGTTCCGCAGCGCAACTCGCAAGGGACCAAGCGGCGTCCGTTGATGCCTGAGATCGGCGAGCAGGTGGCGGTGCTGCTGGATGATGACGGTGTTGGCGGGGTGTACCTGGGCGGCGTTTACTCGACCGCTGAGCCGCCACCAATAGTCGATGAAGATACCGACTACGTGCGCTATAGCGATGGAACCGTGGTGAGCTATGACCGGGCTGCTGGGGTGATGAACGTGGAAAATGTGGGCGAACTAGCGGTGAGGTGCGCTCGCGGCGTTACGCTTGAGACTGGCGAACCTGTGATCGTGAAGGCTCCCGCTGTCAACCTTCAGGTACCCCAAGTCACACTGGACGGTAATCTCCAGGTCAATGGCGATATCAGTGCAACAGGCACTGTCATGGATGCAGGTGGAAACTCGAACCACCACTCTCATTAGCCGAGCACTCTTTAAACCCGATTAAAAGCCGGGCTGGCCTGGCTTTCTCATCATTGGCGCATGACTACGCCAACTCCCTACACAAGCATCACCGCCGCCCACTGGCAACCCGCCCTCGGTACATCCGGTGAGGTTGTTCAAGGCCTGCGCGACATCGATCAAGCCATCCGCATCATCCTTGTAACGCCGAAGGGCAGCGATCCGCACCGCCCAGAATTCGGTAGCGACTTGCACCTCTACCTCGACTGGCCAACCCACCAGGTCACTCCGTACCTGGTGCGCGAAACCATAGAAGCAATACGGCGCTGGGAAACCCGCGTGTCCGTCGTTCGTGTCGAAGTCCAGCTTGACGCCGAGCGCATCATTCTCCGCGCTATTTGGCGGGTTGCTGACGGTATCGTCCAGATGACTGAGGTGCCTTATGCGCGATCTACCTAGGCCCGAGTTCGTCAAGTTCGACCCGGCAGGTGTAGAGGCCGATCTGATCGCGCGCTACGAAGCGAAGTCGGGCAAGACACTGTACCCGGCACAGATCGAGCGCCTGTTCATCGATCTGATCGCTTACACGCGGTCGCGCCTGGATATGTCGATTCAGAACGCCGGCGAGCAGCTCCTGGTACGATTCTCTTCCGGTCCGATCCTCGACTACCTGGGCGAGCTTGTGGCAACACCACGGTTGCTTGCCCAACCCGCACGCTGTCAACTGCGCTTCACGATGCCCTCAGTTCGCTCCATTGCGCTGCTCGTCAGTGCCGGCACCCGCGTCAGTACCCAAGATGGGAAGTTGTCCTTCACCACAGACCAGGACGTGCAGATCGCGGCTGGCCAGCTTTCGACTATTGTGAATGCCACCTGCATGACGGCCGGCGCGCAAGGTAACGGCTGGGCGCCTGGTCAGATTAGTGTGATCAGCAATAGCCCGCTGCCGGGGCTGGTAGCAACGAACATCAGCGAAACTGCTGATGCTGCAGATGATGAGGATGATGACCGCTACCGCGAGCGGATCATTCTAGCCCCCGAGGCTTTCAGCAACGCTGGTAGCCGTGGTGCATATCGCTATCACGCGCTGGCAGTGCATCAGTCGATCACCGATGTAGCCGTGCATGGCCCTGATGAAGGCCAGGTAGACGGTCATGTCGCACTCTTTCTGTTGACCAATACCGGGCTGCCTTCCCAATCCATCATCGATCAGGTCAAAGCCCGGTTGAGTGCGGAGAAGGTCCGCCCTTTGTGCGACACAGTGCATGCCTGGGCTTGTACCGAGGTTGCCTACACCATCCGGGCTCGGTTGACCTTCTATGCCACGGCTGAGCAGGCCGACACCCTGGCGGCGGCTCAACAGGCCGCTGAGGCTTACGCCGCACATCGTCGATCAAAGCTCGGTCTTGACCTGGTTCGCGAGCAGTTGACCGCCGCGCTGCAAGTCTCGGGCGTCTATCGGGCGGAGTTGGAACTGCCCAGCGGCTTGCACGAACTTCAGGGCAATGAGTGGGCCAACTGCACCGCTATCGAGTTGATCCCCGAGGGTGTGGCCTATGGCTGAGCAGCAGCTTCCATCAGCTCTGGCCGGAGACGAGCGCTTCTCTTTGTTGGCTGAGCTGCTCGCTGAAAGCATGTCTGACCTCGATCTCAATGCAATGCTCGTCTACCTGGTCGACCTCGTTAAACCCAGGGTACTGCCATTTCTAGCTGATCAGTTCTCACTGCTCGATGAGACAGCATGGCTGCTGGCCGAGTCATCAGACGCTCGACGCAATTTGATCAAGAGCGCCGCCGAGCTGCATCGCTACAAGGGCACGCCCTGGGCGATACGCGAAGTCATCCGGCTGCTCGGTTTCGGCGAAGTCACTCTACAGGAGGGGCTCAGTAATCGTGTCCGGGACGGTTCCATACGACGCGATGGCGAATACGTGCATGGCGATCCATCCGCATGGCCGTGCTACCGAGTATTCCTGCAGCGCCCCCTCACAAATGATCAAGCGGCTCTAGTGCGGCGACTGATGCTGTCAGTTGCACCTGCGCGCTGCCGGCTGGTCTCCCTTGATTTCACAGCAATCGCAATCCGTCACAACGGCTTCGCCAAGCGTGACGGTTATTACAACCGAGGGAGTAGTTAATGGCTGACTTGCCAGAAATCGATGAGTGGGCACCTGGAATTTACCAGTTGGAGACGTCTGACCCGGTTTTAGGTGGGCCAGAAGGAATCGACAACCTGCAGGCCAAGCAGCTTTCTGGGCGAACCCGTTGGCTGCGAGCGCAACTGCAAAAGCTGGTAGATGGAGTAAGCGCTGCAGGAAAGGCGACTCAGCTCGCCACAGCGCGAGTGCTTCGAATTAGGGGCGCAATGACCGGCTCCGCGATGTTCGATGGCTCTAGTGATGCGGATATCGTCGTCACTTTGGCTGATAGCGGTATTGCGGCTGGCACCTATACGAAGGTTACTTTCAACGGGAAAGGGGTCGCGACAAACGGCAGTTCCCCGAGCACCCTTGCCGGATTGGGAATCTCATTTGAGTCGCAGGAAAGGGCCGAGGACGGCACCGGTACCGATAATCCCATGAATGCTGCATTGGTACACTTGGCCGTGGCCAAGGTGCTTTCTAGGTTGTGGCTTGAGGCGACCGAAAGCCTGTATGGGGTGGTTAAGCTTGCCACGCAAGCCGAGGTAGACGCGGGAACCAATGTTGCAAAGACTGTAACGCCATGGACGTTGCAAAAGAAAATTGGCGACCTCTGGAAGCAAGCGACGGAGTCCGTGTTCGGCGTCGTAAGGCTTGCGACAGATGTTGAAGTAATTGATGGAGTTGATGCGGTAAAGGCTGTTACTCCGCTGACCTTGCAAAAGAAGTTCGACGGTCTCTGGAAGCAAGCGACGGAATCAACGTTTGGCGTGACCCGTCTCGCCACCCGGGAAGAGGCCATCGCTGGCGCAGACGACACGAGGGCGATCACGCCGCTCAAGCTTGCGGTCGCACTTGGAACTCTGCTGAAACAAGCAACAGAGCAGGAGTACGGCGTCACAAAGCTTGCCACGCAAGCCGAGGTAGACGCGGGAACGAACTTGGTAAAGACCGTAACGCCATGGACGTTGCAAAAGAAAATCGGCGACCTCTGGAAGCAAGCGACGGAGTCTGTGTTCGGCGTCGTAAGGCTTGCGACAGATGTGGAGGTAATTGATGGAGTTGATGCGGTAAAGGCTGTTACTCCGCTGACGCTGCAAAAGAAGTTCGACGGTCTCTGGAAGCAAGCGACGGAATCAACGTTTGGCGTGACCCGTCTTGCCACCCAGGAAGAGGCCAACGCTGGCGCAGACGACACGAGGGCGATCACGCCGCTCAAGCTTGCGGTCGCACTTGGAACTCTGCTGAAACAAGCAACAGAGCTGGAGTACGGCGTCACAAAGCTTGCCACGCAAGCCGAGGTAGACGCGGGAACGAACTTGGTAAAGACCGTAACGCCATGGACGTTGCAAAAGAAAATCGGCGACCTCTGGAAGCAAGCGACGGAGTCCGTGTTCGGCGTCGTAAGGCTTGCGACAGATGTGGAGGTAATTGATGGAGTTGATGCGGTAAAGGCTGTTACTCCGCTGACGCTGCAAAAGAAGATCGGCTTCCTCTGGAAGCAAGCGACGGAATCAACGTTTGGCGTGGCCCGTCTTGCCACCCAGGAAGAGGCCAACGCTGGCGCAGACGACACGAAGACGATCACGCCGCTCAAGCTTCGCTACGGTTTTTCAGTCTCGTTTACTTCTCGTGGCCACATAGCACTGCCGTCTTGGCTCGGCGGCCTAATCGTGAATTGGGGTCTTGAGACTGACATCGCGGTGGCTACTGACAGTCCCGGCTCTGTCGGTCCTACTCGCGACGCAACGATGTCGCTTGCATTTCCGAGTCAGAGCTTGGGCGTCCTCTGTTCGATGGCATTCCACAGCATGGCAACGCCATCAGCTAGGGCCCCAGGAGCGACAGCAATTTCAAACTCTGTTGTGCGCGTGCAAAACAACTACACAGCCTCCCCTGGCAGCATCTTCTGGATCGCCTTGGGCAATTAAGGAATCGTCATGACCCTTTTCTACCACGCTGAAACGCGCAGCTTTTACGACACGGCTGTACACGTAGCCGACAGCATTCCCCCGGCTGCTGTAAAGGTCACGACGGCTCAGAAAAAGAAGCTCCTTGAAGGCGAACGCACAGGTCAAATCATCGTGCTCAACAACCGAGGGGAGCCAGTTCTGGAGGCACTGGAACCCGACCCAGATGCCTCGGCACGGCTAGAGCGCTCTTGGCGTGATAGCGAGATTCAGCGCTTGACCTGGTTACGTGACAGACACAGAGACGAATTGGAGCTTGTGCGCGCTACAACTCTGAGAGCAGAGCAATACACCCAACTCCTGCATTATCTGCAAGCTCTGCGTGATTGGGCACAGGACGAGCAGTTCCCAGATTCAGGTCGTCGCCCTGATGCGCCTGACTGGCTCAATGAGTAGATACATTTGCAATTCTCTTGCACTGCGCGCAAAGAATTGGGATTTCAAATATCTCAACTCAACCGCCGGATTTTTCGCGCGCGGCATCACCTTGGCTCCCTTGCGATTGATGACGAAAGCGGAGACGAAGTTGGTCGAGTGCTGGCGCTTGAAGTCGATCTGCTGGCCCTGGACCGGCAGGATCGCCTTGTAGCCGTCCTCGCCGACGATCGGCTGCTGCTGCATGTGGTGGAAACGCCAGAACTCGCCGCTCTTGTCGTAGATCTCGGCCATCAGCGGGCGGTTGGCCTGCACGTCCACGTAGAGCACCTTCTTGCCGTAGGGGTGGGCGTCCGGCGGCGTACCCTCGAGCACCCAGACCTCGCGCGGCTGCCAGCCCAGCTTGGGATTGGGGTTCCAGTACGGCGGGGTGCTCACGTCCTGCTGCGGGAACGCCGCGGCGTTGTCGCCGCCGACGGTGCCGACGGTCGCCGGGGTGTCGGTGACGGCGAGGATCCAGCGCTTCTCGATCAGCTTGATGCCCTTGTACCAGTTGGGCGGCGAATCCCAGACGTCGATATCGTCGCCGAGCAGGTCAAGCCCGCCCACCGGGTCCATCCAGGCGTTGCCGGAGATGCGCCGCACGCGGCGCACCGACTTCAGGTAGGCCCACACGTCGTCGGCCTTGAAGCCGTCGGCGTAGCGCTTGGTATAGGTACCGATGCCCTTGATGTCCTGCGGCGCCTCGGCGAACAGCAGGGTGTTCTGCAGCATGAAGTCGCTGCCGATGCTGGCCGGGCCGTTGAGCCGGCCGCGGGTGTAGAAGCGGTCCAGGCGGTAGCGCTGGACCCGCTCCACGCCCTTCTTGGCGTCGATGAGGATGTAGTGGAAGTTCTTCATTTCCTGGGAGTCGCCCATGGGCCGTCCGTAGATGAAGTTCCACACGATCTTGTCGCCGGCGTCCGGGTCGTTGCTGTCGATCTTGGGAAAGGGCACGCCCTTCTCCCAGCCCTGCACGGTCCGCGTGGCCTTGTCGAAACCGACCTTGCCGACGTTGGCCGCACTGGCCGCCACGTAGGCCGGGTCGAGGTCCACCGGTCGCGACGGGGCCAGGGTCAGGCCCAGGTTGTAGTTGCGGATCTGCCACTGCACCTTGTCGGTCAGCAGGGTCTTGAGCGGTTTGCCCTCGAAGGTTTCGTTGAGCACCTGGTCGAGGTTGGCCTTGTTCACCAGGGTGCCCGCGGGCAGATCGGCGGCCAGCGCGGTGACGCTGGTGGCCAGCAGGGCGCAGCTCAGCGCCGCGTGTTTGAAGAGGGTTTTCATCGGTCAGCGACTCCGGGTCAGAATTGGCGGGTCAGACGCAGCACGAGCTGGTCATGGTTGTCGAAATAGCCGAACAGGCGGGTGTCGCCCTTGCCCTGGGCATCGCCGCCACCATCACTGCCGCGGCCAGCGGCGTAGAACAGGTCGGCTTCGGCGCGCAGGCGCCAGCTGTCGCCCAGGGCGAACTCCACGGCGGGGATGAGGAAACCGCCCTTGTTGTTCACATCGATGCCGGCGGCCAGCGACGGGTTGATGGTGTCGTTGCGGTAGTTGGTCTGCAGCACGGTGGTGAACAGCATGGTGTCGCGGCGTTTCTTCGCGCCGTAGGCGGCCAGCTCGACCAGGTCGTCGTCGCTGTCGAAGCCGAGCACGCGGGTGTTGAACAGCTGCATGGAGAGGAACGACGGGCGGCTGGTGCCGAGCACGCGGGTCAGGTCCACGGTCTTGTCCATGCGCAGCATGGTGGTCAGGGTGTCCTTGCGTTGCAGGCCGGCGAAGCCCGGCGGCACCGCGCCGCCGAACATCGGGTTCTGGTAGCTGCCCTGGTTGAAGCCCACGCCCTCGGTGTACACCACCTCGGTGGAGAACACCGCGTCCGCCGCCGCCACGTAGGTCGACGCGGTGGCGCCCCACACCGTGATTTCCGGGTGGATCACATCGCCGAGCACACCCTTGGGCGTCTTCTTGTAGGGCGCGAAGCGCGAGTTGACCACCGGATCGCCCTGGTAGGACTTGAGCCAGGCCAGCGAGTAGTTGACGTCACCGGCCAGGCCCGACCAGCGCAGGCCACCGGTGACCTTTTCGTTGTCGCCGGACGGGTGGTCGTAGTCGGTGTCGAGCAGGGAGAAGAAGTCGGTGCCGCGATACGGCTGCGGCGCCCAGCGCCCGCCGTAGAAGTCGACACTGTTGCCGATCGCGTTGTGCGCGTCCCAGCCCGGGCGCACCAGCACCTGCAGGGAGCCGTCCAGCTCGGGCACCTGCACGGTGGTGTTGAACATGATCAGCGGCTTGCGCAGTTCCTCGTTCTCCGGTTCGAGGAAGGAGCGCCAGCGGTAATCGAAGCCGTGGACCACGTCCATGGCGCGGAAGAAGTCGGTCTCGCCCCACACCACCTGCTGCTTGCCGACGCGGAACTTGACCCGGTCGTACTCGTAGTCGAAGTAGAACTCGCGCAGCTCGGCCCGGTCGTACTCGTCCATCAGGTCGCTGCCGCGGCCGCGATAGCCGGTGTTGACCATGGAGCGGTTGATGTCCTGCAGGTCGTCCTGGTAGCCGGTCATCCACTCCTTGTCGAAGCGGCCGATGGCCTTCCAGGTCAACGGCCCGGTCACCGCGTCGGCATCCAGCAGCAGCGAGCCGCGCAGCATGGACAGCTTGCCTTTGTCGTTGCCACGGGTTTCCGGTGCGTTGTTCAGGTTGAACGACGTCCAGCCGCGCAGGTAGCCACCAAGGCTGAAACCGTATTCGTCATTGCCATAGTCCATCGCCTGCGCAGCGGTGGACAAGGCGCCCAGTGGCAGCAGCGCGAGCAGCCAGGTCGGCCGCTTGGCGCGAAGGGTCGATTGCATCCCGATTACCTCTCATTGTTCTTGTTGGATGGCAGTAGTTGTTGCTCTCGCAGGCCGTCGTCTACACGGCGGCCTCGGAGTCACGGGCGCCCAGCTCCTCCTGCGGGTGAGCGGGGGCGAAGATGAAGTCGGGTTTGAACACCAGCGCCAGGGCCGGCATGACGAACAGCGAGGTGAAGGCCGAGACCATCAGCCACAGGCCGATCAGCAGGCCCATCTCGGCCTGGAAGCGCAGGGACGAGTAGCCCCACAGGAGCACCCCGGCGGCCAGGGTGAAGGCGGTCAGCAGCACGCCGCGCCCGGCCGAGCCGATGGCCTGCAGCACCGCTTCCAGGTTGCTGGCCCGCGGGTTCTTCTCCAGGTACTCCTTGATCGAGTCGACGATGTAGAAGGCGTAGTCGACGCCCAGGCCGATCCCCAGGGCGACCACCGGCAGGGTGCTGATGCTCATGCCGATGCCCTGCCAGGACATGAAGGCGAAGGTGACCACGTTGGACACCAGCACCGGGATGATGAAGAAGATGCCGCTGACCGAGGAGCGATAGACCACCAGGCAGCACAGCACCACCACCAGGAAGGCCAGGGCGATGGCTTCGATCTGGTCGCGCAGAAGTACCTCGTTGACCGCCGCGATCACCCCCAGGCCGCCACCGGCCAGTTTCACCTCGGCCTGCTCCAGCGGGTTTTCGGCGATGAACTGCTTGGCGTAGTGCATGGCGTTGCGCAGGGTCTCGCCCTTGTGGTCGCGGAAGAACAGGGTGATGGCGCCGTTCTGGAAGTGACGGTCGGCATACTGCGCCATGTCCTCGGGCGCGGCGCCCTGCAGGTAGAAGTTGATCAGCTCGCCGTTCTCGGTCTGCGAGGCGCCCAGCTCGCGATAGCGCGGGTTGCCCTCGTAGAGATTGCGCCGCACGTCCACCACCAGGTCGGCCAGCGACACGCTGCCGCCGATTTCCGGCTGGCGCTCCATGTAGCGCGAGAAACGCTGCGCCCACGCCAGTACCTCGGGCGTCTTCAGCGCATCCGGGGCATGCCCCTCGATGACCACGAACAGCTGTTCGGAACCCGGGTACAGCTGGTTGATCAGGGCGCTGTCACGGTTGAACGAGGCGTTCTTCCAGAGAATCGGCGAGCCGTCGCTGGCATCGCCGACCTGGATCCGCGACGCCTCGAACAGCAGGCCGGCCAGTGCCGCCAGGCACACCGGCGCCACCAGGTAGCGGGCCCGGGTCGAGACCAGCAGCGACGCGCCGCGCAGCACCGCATCGAGGATGAAGTCGAGCTTGAGCGGGTGCACGAAGCCCTGCGGGCGACGCACCCAGGACAGCATGATCGGGGTCATCACCACCGCCGACACGGCGATGCTCATCACCCACACCGCGCCGATGATCGCCACTTTGTGCAGCAGCGGAATCGGCGTGAGCATCACGCAGAGAATGGCCCCGGCATCGGCGTAGAGCCCGAGCATGCTCGGCCGGAACAGCTCGGCCATGGCCTGCTCGGCGGCGCGCCGCGAGGGCACCTGGCCGTCCACGGCGAGGTCGTCGTAGCGGGTGATCAACTGCACCGAGTGGGAGAAGGCCCGCGCAGTGATGATGAAGGCCACCACCACCACCAGCGGATCCCAGTTGTAGCCGAGCAGTGCGCTGATCCCCAGTGCCCAGATGCCCGAGATGCTCCCGGCCAGCAGCGGCAGCAGGGTGCCGCGCCAGGTCCGGCTGAGCACGAACAGCAGCACCAGCATGGCGCCCAGCGACAGCAGGGAAAGGCTCAGGGTTTCCGGCAGGTAATGGGCGACCCAGCCGTACAGCACCGGCTCGCCGACCAGGTGCAGGCTGACTCGCTCCTTGACCGGCGAGGCGTCGAGAATCGCCTGGATCTGCGGGAAGATCGCCTTGTAGTTGACCAGGTGATCGTAGAAGTCCACCTGGATCAGGGTCGACTTGAACTCGCGATCGACGAACAGGCCATAGACCATGGAGTTGTTGAGGATCGCCTGGCGCAGCTGGCGCAGGTCCTCCGGCGTGGTCGGCACCTCGCTCATCAGCGGCCGGGTCTCGATGCCCTCGCTGGAGGCGTTGACCCGCTTCAGCTTGCGCGAGGCCAGCGAGACGATCTGCTGCGGGTTGACCCCTTCGACCTTGCGCAGCGCGCGACTGATGCGCTGCACCTCGGCGAGGATCTGGCTGTCGATGATGTCGCCCTGGGTGGCCTTGACCAGGATGGTCACCCGATTGCTCGCGGCGAAGCTGTCCTTGTAGGCCTGGTGCACCTGCACGTAGGGGTGGCTGTGGGGAATCATGTCGGCGAAGCGGGTCTGCACGTCGAGGCGGACCAGGCACAGGGCGAAGCCCAGGGTGATCACGGCGACCACCAGGCTGACCGCTACGCGGCGGGCGATGCACCACTCGGCGAAGCGCGTGGCGAAACTCTGCAACTGTTTCATGGCCGTGCTCCTTCACCGATGAGCTGCGGCTGGCCGGCGCTCAGCAGCACCAGTTGCCGGCCCACCAGCAGGTTGCCGCCGGCGAGCGGCAGGATGCGCGTGAGGTAGCCCTTGCTCAGCTCGGCGATGCCCAGGGCGGCATTGGTCCAGGTACCGCTTGGGTCGTCGCTCTGGAAGTAACTGCCGTTGTCACCGACCACCTGCCAGAGCCCGTTGCGCACCACGACGTCGTGCAGGTGGTCGCTGGTGAACGCGGCCAGCGCACGCCAGTCGTCGCCGCCGTTGTCGCTGAGGTAGAGGTGCCCGGTGTTGCCCACGGCGACCCCGGTCTGGCCGTCGAACGCCACTGCGCGCAGGCTCTCGCTGCCCAGTTCCTGGGTGCTCCAGGTCTGCCCGCCATCGCGGCTGCGCAGCAGGCGGCCGAATTCGGCGGCAATCCACAGGTCGTTGCCGACGCCAGGGCGGATGGCGTTGAAGGCGACGTCCTGCGCCTCGCCCATGCGCTCCCAGGTAGTGGCCCCGGGGGCTGCGCGGAACAGCGCGCCCATCTCGCCGACCACCCAGAAGTGGCCATGCAGGAAGGCCACGTCGAGCAGCTTGCCGCCCTCTTCCGCCACCGGCAGCGGCGCGTGGCGCCAGGCTTGCCCCGGCATGCGCAGCCACAGGTCACCCTGGCTGCCGACGGTGACCACCTCGCCGTCCGGCGACACCGCCACGGCCTGCAGGTTGCCGCGGCCGGGTAGCACCTCGCGGCGCCAGGTACCGTCCACGCCATGCAGCACGGCGCCGTCCTGGCCCACCACCCATAGCGAGGTGGCGTCGCCCGCGGCGCCGAAGAACATGTCGCGCGGCTCCACCACCGGCTGCAGCAGTGGCGCGCCATTGCTCGACGGCTCGACGAAAACCGCGGCGTAGGCGAGGCCGGCGATCAGCATCCAGGGCGACAGTTTCGCCAGCCACGGCAGGATCAGGCCTGGCCTTCGGCTGTCTATCGAGACCGCTGAGGGGGCTGCGCGAGCAGCGGACGCTGCGCTTGACCGACTGTCCCCCTCATCGCTGGCAGAGCGGCAGACGATGCAATCGTCGGGAAACGACTCCAGGTTTTGCATACAGGCACCTTCGATTTGTTCTTGTGCGTTTTGCTGATCCTGCCGGGCGAGCGGCATGAGCACGTCCCCCCAGGTCAGGTGGCTGGTGGGGGGCCAAGGGGGCGGGCGAGGAGACACGCGCGAATGCGCGCCTGTGAACACAGGCGGCTGGGCGAGGTGATCGGCGGGAACAGGGGGCACGCCGGCTCGATGGTTCGTTCCTGGACGCAAGCGGGCGCAAAAAAAGGGGGTGTCGGTTCAGGCACCCCCTGGATTCGAATCAGCTCATTGCAACAGGCCTGGCAGTTGCCTGGGAGGCTTCCGACAAGCCGTCTTGAGACCGCGACTACGGCGCCCCGACTTGCCGGCGATGAGGCTAGCAGGGTCCTCACACGATTTATGCCCACCCCCTCTCAAAAAATCCCTACATATCTGTCAGACGCATCCGATGTTTTTCCCAGTCTCAAGCCTTCAGGGTTGCAGGCTCCTAACCGACACGCACCGCTGCTTTTTCATTCCGAAGAAACAGGCGGTGCTTATGAGCAAGGAGCCATGCCAATGCAATGCCTTACCCAACGAATTCCCGACGAAGGCCTCTGGAACAACGTGCGTCTCGGCAAGAGCGAGGACTGAGCCATGACCCGTTCGACAGTCAACGGCCTCGGCCAGGGCCTGCACGGCGACGAAACCACTAGCGGCGCCGTCTGCTACAGCAGCCTGCCCAACTCGACCCAGGGCAACCGCGGCGTACTGCGGGTCGGCGACAAGACCAGCAAATGCCCGCGCTGTGGCCAGCAGGGCACGATCGTCGAGGGTTGGGCAGGGTTCAAGTGGCATGGCGCGCCGACTGCGTTGCATGGTGCACAGGTGCAATGTGGTTGTCCTGCGGGTAGCAATCGACTGATCGCCCAGGACCCGCCGGCGCGTTCCGCCCGGATGGCCAGTCCGGCGGCTGCGGCTACCAGCCATGCAGCGCCCGCCGCCGCGACTGCTCGGAATGCATCACCCGTGGCACCGGCAGCGCCCTTCTCTGCAGAGCAAGACAACGAGCCCGCCGAGCCAGGCTTCTACATCGTGCCGAAATCCATCTCCCGCCAGCAGTTGGTCGCCGAGCTGTTCGGCGATGCGCCTTCGCCGGAGGTGATGCGCAAGTTCAATGGTCTGAACGGCAGCCTGGGCGACGGTATCGTCAAGGCGGGGCAGATGGTAGTGCTTGCTGATCCGCGTAATTACATGTGCATACGGGAAGAAGCTCATTTGATGGCCGCAGCGGAAGAAGTTTCCGTCGCGCTGGCGGATCTGGAGCCGGACGATGCGGACTTCATGGTCAAGTATCGCGGGGAGATTGCTGCAGTTCTTGGTGAAACATCTACATGGGCCGGAGTGACCGCAGCAGTGCTGGAAAAGCACATGAAAGATATAACCAATATATTGATAGAGTACCAAGAGCTCCATCAGGATACCTACCGCACCCATGGACACTTTAAATCCCGAGAATTTCTTGAAAAGCGCAGACAAATACTCGCAAAACTAGACACCGTATTATTCAAGTCCACGCGAATTCGTGGTTTCACCTCACTAGGTGACCATCCTAAGCTGAGAAAATCTTTGAACGTTTCAACAAAAAGCTTAGTACACCACTGGAATAAAGCTGGCGGTCCCGGGCAAATACCAGGCTACTCAAAATATGTAAAGTCAATGGAGAAAGCTACTGCGTATATGAAGACCGGGGGCTACATTGCCATCGGGATTGGAGGGGTATCCTCTGCCCTTCTGATCAAGGAAGCCTGTAAGACAGGCACAAATGAAGAGTGCACAAGAATTGCGTTGACGGAAGGGAATAAGTTCACGTTCTCCGCTCTCGGCGGATTAGCTGCTGGGCACGCTGCCTCTAGCCTGAAGCTCTGTCTGGGCCGGGGCCAGAAACCATCAATCGCGGGTTATGCAGTATGTACAGTAACTGTAGTTGGTGGATCTTCTTGGCTGGGCGCTTATGGTGGCGGGCACCTTGGCAACGTAATTGGAGAATCCATTCACGATCACTTTCTCCGCGACTGAACTAAATCCGGGACCTATTGAATCGAGAATTTTTATGCTCAGGACGGGCCGCACTTACTTAGGAGACACTGAATTGGTCGAGTTGAAATACTGGCACACCATGGGCATCATGTTCATGGGATTAGGTTTTGTCATTTCATTCGCCATCGCCTTTGGGCACTCAGCATACATAGTAAAAAAACATTTCACCGAGATACTTTCCTCGGTAAAAAGCAGCCCAGCCTTACATTCAAATTTAAAGACACAAGCCTTAATGGGTTTTTCAAGAAAAATATACGCAATACGTGAGCTTCAAAGCGCATTATCCAGCCCAAGACTACTATCCAGTGAATACCTATCACTTCGCGACATCGAAGAGTTCCCGCCGCACTTATTAAAACTGCTAACCATAGACAATTTTCTATTTAATGTAATGCTGCTGTTTTTTCTAGGAGGAATCTCACTAATCCCTATTATTCCCTGATCATAGACCGTCCTGTAAAATTGGCCTCACTTATATCACAGAAAACTTCAGGCGTGAACAGAGGCCGCTTGAGGCAGCGCACTACCATTTATAAAGTTGAGCAAAGCCAAGATCTATCACGAAACTCTTTAATCGAGACCAATGTATTTTCAGGAAAACGATACGTGACCACTTTCTCCGTGTTCGACTTTAACTCATGGTCTTTTGAGTGGAAACTTTTTTCATGCTCGGGCTGGGTAGTGCTGATCATGATAAATTTTTTCTTTCGATCTTACATACAAAAATTTCATCTCAGAAAAATGATATTGGCCCTCGGCAGCAGCCCTATCATCATGAAGATAGCACCTGCTCTGGAAAGCCAAGGCTACATCACACAAAGAGCACTACTAAAATTCGTATATGGAAGTATTAGATATGCTCCAAAGATGATCGCCCTGGGATACGTCTCGGCTCAGGACATTGAACGATTCCCACGACATCTTAAAATACTTATATACACACAGCACACGATTACAGTCCTTTCCATCACATGGATCACGACTGTACTCACCATCACTCTTGCAGTAGACCTCATGGGTTAACGGCAGCAACATGCTAAATAATCTTGAAGAATGGTATCCTCACGCGAGCCTGATAGCATCACTGTTTGTTTTCGTATCTTTCTCCACAAGCATTCCACACAACATATACATAACGAAGAAGTACTTCAATGGTCACCATGAAATTCCGCGACTCCCCATAACTCCCACTACGGGCTGGGGTGGCGAAGAGTTCGGAGAACTTATTTACAGGACAGACCTCATATGAATATCACCGACATGAGCACTTGGCCTCATGAAGCGGCACTTCTATTTGTCGGTAGCGGCTTCTTGTTTCTATTCATAAACATTGGCATGCAGATGTATATCAGCAAAAAATATCTGCCAACACTCATGACAGCATTGTCAAACAGCCCTTATGCCCTGTCGCTGAGCAAACACAGTAAACCCTACAGGTCAAAGTCTCTTACATTTGGACTTCTGGCCGGGCTGGTATTATTTAAAAATGCCTCGGTTCGTGCAGGCGACCTCTGCGCAAAGGATGTAAAAAATTTCCCTAGAAAACTTGAGCGCATCATCAAGCTTGAATTTTCCCTTTCACTGATAGCCATCACCGGGATGGTCGTGATCGGAATCCTGTCAAAGATCAAGAGTGAAAACTCCTTTTAGCTTCCTTCAGCCAATACCCCTCCAGCCTTGAAGGGGTATCTTCAGTTGGTGCCCTGGCAAATGAACATCTGGATAGAGACAACATTACTAGCACTTATCCTAGCGATCCCAGCCTTGTGGGCTGTTGCATTTGCGCATCGGATACACATCACACACAAACACCTTGACGAAATGATAGCCTCGATAAAAAGCAGTCCAGAACTGAGTTCCACCATCAAGGCCTACACATTGACGGGCTTCTCAAGGAAAATATTCATTCCAGGCCTACTGCATAGCTCACTGTCAAAAAGCAGGTTCGCCTCAATCGGCTTCATATCACATGCTGACGTTGAGAACTTTCCTGCTCATTTGAAAAAAATCCTGTCCAGAGACAATCTTCTACACAAGATCAGCTGGATATGGGCACTGGGTGTTTTTTTGCTACTGACAATAAAAGATTTGCCTGAGCTCTCCCCATCAGGCGTATTGCAATACGCTGGCATTCATAATCTCAGCTCCATCACTGATGTTAAAACATGGTCGAATGGTGTATGGCTTTGTATTATTGGTCTCGGGTTCCTGATGCTGTTCGCCACGCTCAGAGTAACTGACAGATTTGAGAAGACACACCACAGGGAAATTTTCGAAGAGATCTACCTGAAAACCGAACAGCGCAGCGACACGCACAAAAAGCTGTTACCACGCCACATCAGAAAATGGATGACTCTGGAACGCTTCCTTATGAGTTTCTCTATCGCCTGGATAGCAATATCCATGGCATCAAGGGAATATTTTTTAAATCGATAGTCCGCCACATGCACACTTGCGTCAGGTCGTGCCCCCTGACCTTGGGACGGGGGCAAGCCGGCCGCTCAACGCTCATTACCCAAGAGCGATATTTCCAATCGAGAAACAAGCATGATTGATATGGCAACGTGGTCAAAAGGTATGTGGCTCTGCATGATCGGCTTTGGCGTTCTCATGCTGATGGCAGCCATAAAATACACTAACAAAATCGAAGAAACCTATCACCGCACGCTGTTCAAGTTAATGAAAAACAGCCCCTACATCATCATTTCCGAGCACCTCATCGAAACCGGAACAAAAAGCAGAAAGAAAAAAATCCGATCAGCCTTAAACCATATCCTACTCTTTCCCGAGCCATTTTTTGAGGATGGGCGCATCTGCAAGAATGATATGGAAAACATTCAGCCCATCATGAAAAAGTTCATAAAAACACAACGACTGATACTTGTTTTCCCATTCGCATGGATCGTCGCCTTTACCGTTGCCATGAAAATATATGTGGATTGAAGAGGCTGGTGTACACCTGCCTTATCAAGCCGACACAGATAGTTGCAATCCGCTCAACGCACACTGGCGAATAACACCGTCACGCCGAGCCCAAGCAGGGCCACGCCGATCATCCGGTCCACCACGCGCTGTCGCTCGATCATGACCCGGCGCAACGGCGCGCTGGAAAAACACAGCGCGACGATGCAGAACCAGACCCCGTGCGCCAGCGACATGAACACCCCGTAGCCGAACTGCTGGACCAGCGAACTGCCCGGCTGCACCACCTGGGTGTAGGCGCTGATCACGAACAGCAGGGTCTTTGGATTCAGCGCATTGGTCAGGAAGCCCGAGAGAAAGGTGCCCTTTCGCGCCCCGTCATCGCCGTCCAGCGACAGCTGGGTGGTATTGGTCAACGAGCTGTAGCCGAGGTAGATCAGGTAACCGGCGCCGAGCACTTTCATCGCCAGGAACAACGCCGGCGAATGCTGCACCAGCACCGACACCCCGAGCACCGTGTACAGCACATGCACCTGCACCCCGCAGGCGATGCCGAGGGCGGCGAGCAGACCGCTGCGCCGGCCATGGGCGTAGCTGGCCCGGGTGACCATGGCGAAGTCGGGCCCCGGGCTGATGACCGCCAGTACGGTGAACAGGGCGACGGCGAGGAGTTCGTTCAAGGCAGGCTTCCTTCTTCTGATGCGCTACGAAACAGCGCGGAGAGTGGTGAAGGTCTCCATTATCGAAAGCCTGACCGCAAGGGAAAAAGCGATTTATAGTGCGGCAAATCCGCTAGTTTTCCTCACAGATATGAAACTGCCAGCCCTCACCGCCTTTCGCTATTTCGATGTCGCCGCGCGCACCGAGAGTTTCGTCCGCGCCGCCGAACTGCTGCATGTCACCCATGGCGCGGTCAGTCGCCAGGTGCGCCTGCTGGAAGCCTCGCTGGGGGTGGAGCTGTTCGAGCGACGCAACCGCGCGATCTTCCTCACCGCCGCCGGTCGCAACCTGCTCGCCACCACCCAGTCGGTGTTCGAGCAACTGCAAGGCACGGTGTCGCGGCTGCAGCAGCAGACGCGGGAGAACGTGCTGGTGCTGTCCTGCGAACCGACCCTGGCGATGAAATGGCTGATCCCGCGCCTGGCGGATTTCCAGGCCCGGCATGCGGATATCCAGGTCCATCTGCTGGCGGCCGGCGGGCCGCTGGATTTCGTCCGCAGCGGAGTCGACCTGGCCCTGCGGCGTGACGATTTCCAGTGGGAGGACGGTTTGCAGGTACAGAAGGTCTGCGAGGAATGGGTCGGGCCGGTGGCCAGTCCCGCGCTCGGCCTGCCGGCCAAGGGCTTCGCCGGCCAGTGCCTGCTGCACAGCGCCACCCGGCCAGGCGCCTGGGCGACCTGGCTGCGTCTGCACGAGCAGACCGAACGGGGCAGCGAACGGGCCGACTACGAGCATTTCTACCTGTGCATCCAGGCGGCGGTGGCGGGGCTTGGGGTGGCCATGGCGTCGCGGCTGATGGTGGGTGACGAACTGGCCAGCGGGCAACTGGTCGCGCCCCATGGTTTCATCCGCGACGGCTCGGCGTATGTGCTGTTGTGTCCGCAGGCGCTGGCGACGTCGCAGAAGTGTCAGCGCTTCAGCGAGTGGGTCATCGAGCAGGCCTCGCCCCAGGTGCGATAGCCCGCGGTATCGATATGGATCCGTCCCGAGGGATAGCGACCGAGGCCCATGTTCCAGACCTTGCCGTAGGCCTGCCAGAAACGGCACAGCGTCTGCGCCTCGCTGCCCCTCGCCAGCAGCAGGTCGACGGCGAAGGCGCGCATGTGGGCACTGCCCGGCGCCCCGCCGGCACAGCGATTGAGCACTGGATCGCGGTAGGCCGACACCACCTCGTAGGGGCCGAGCACGCGCTCGTCAGCCAGCAGGTCGAGCAGGCGCAAGGTGCTGCGCACGCTCGCCCACTGCGCCTGCGGCGCCACCGCGAACGGCTCGGCCCGGCACTGTCGCCAGTCACTGGCCGAGCGCAGCAGCTGATGCAACGGCACCACGCCATACAGCCGGGCCTGCACCAGCATGTCGCGGAAGGCGCGGGTGTCGTGGGTGCCGGTCCATTGCGCGAACGCCCACAGATCGCGCTCGTCGGCCTGGACCGCGGTACTGGCCAGCAGCGTCGCCAACAGCAGGTTGCATCCGTTCATCCGCCCTCTTCCCACAGGCATGGCAAGTCCTCCAGTATGGCGTGCCTCCCATCCGCGGGGAGCTACCTGACAAGGAGTTAAGCATGCACAAGATTGCACCGATTGCCCTCGGCCTGATCGCTCTCGGCGTCGCCGGCCAGGCACTGGCTGACACCCGGGTGGAACTCGGCAACCAGGAACGGGTAACCCGGCTGTTCGCCTACCCCAACAACTGCAACGTGATCTGCTTTCGCAACTGGACGCTGGAGCAGACCGTCGAGCACTACCTGACCCAGAGCGTCCAGCGCGACGGCTATCCCGCCGCGACGGTCAAGGTGCTGCGCGACAACGACAAGTACTACGCCGACATCGCTGGCGTACCGAGCGATTACCAGAAACCCCTGAACGCCCTGCTCGACACCGGTGAACTGGCCTACAACGGCGCACAGAAACTCAACGGCGACGGCAAGTGGGCCTACAACTGGTACCTGTTCCTGCCGCTGGGCATGGCCCTGGAGAATCGCCGCAGCATCGAACTGCTGCACTTCCCGCCGGACTACTCGCTGACCCAGGCCCAGGACTACCTGCGCTCCAACACCACCGATCGCTGGGCCAGCCTGCTGACCTTCAACGGCATCCCCGCGGAAAAGACCCCGGCCTACCAGACCATCGTCGACATCGCCCCGATCGCCGCCCCGGCCAGCGCCGGCAAGGACCTGGAGGGTGTGTACAGCTACTTCCAGGACTACCAGGTGCGCATGGTCAAGGAAGTGACCGTGACCTCGAACGGTGCCTCGCTGCCGATGGTGGCGTTCGGCTCGCCGGTGCGCAGCTGGATCAAGCAGCAGTACGGCGCGGACCTGAAGGTGCTGGGCCTGGCGACCATCAGCCCGACGCCAGGGCAGAAGGTGCCGGTGCTCGGCGCCAACCACCCGAGCGCGATCTGGTACGCGGCGGACAAGGACAGCTATGACGGCGACGAAGACAAGGCCGATGCCGCGGGCCTGAAGATGATGGGCCAGGACCTCAGCGCGGCGTGCTGGCAGGCGGGGGTGGGCAGCAATCCGAAGGCCGATCCGCAGGCGACCCTGAATGCCTGTACGCAGAAGTGGCAGGTGACGGCGAAGAAGCAGACCTGCGAACTGTTCTACCGGACCATTCGCAACATGACCCCGGAGCAGGCCAGCGCCAAGTGCAATACCGGGACGGTGACCCGCAGCCTGCGCAATCTGCAGAAGCCAGCGGAAATCTGAAGCCCCCGCGAAGAACCCGTAGGAACGCGGCTTACCCGCGCAGGACCCCGTAGGAGCGTGGCTTGCCCGCGAAGGACCGCGTCAGCGGTCCCGACAGCAGTGAGGTCCGGGACCGCTGCGCGGTCCTTCGCGGGCAAGCCACGCTCCTACGGGATCCTTCGTGGGCGAGCCTCGCTCCTACGGGGCGCCCGCTCCGGAGATTCGCTTCAGTCCTGCGGCCGCAACCGATACTGCGGCGGCAACTGCGCCAGCCCGCTGATGGTCACGTCCAGACTCTTCCAGCGCCCGTCCTTGATCCCGTAGATGCAGCCATGCACCGACAGCTCCTGGCCACGATGCCAGGCGTTCTGCACGATGGTGGTATGGCCGACGTTGGCCACCTGCTGGATCACGTTCAGCTCGCACAGACGGTCGACCCGCTCTTCCTCGGTCGGCAGCTTCGACAGTTCCACACGATGCTCGTAGTAGATGTCGCGAATCGCCCGCAGCCAGCCATCGATCAGGCCGAACTGGCGATCCTGCATGGACGCCCGCACCCCGCCGCAACCATAGTGCCCGGTCACCAGGATATGGCGGACCTTGAGCACGTCCACCGCGTACTGGATCACCGACAGGCAGTTGAGGTCGGTGTGCAGCACCACGTTGGCCACGTTGCGATGGACGAACAGGTCGCCCGGCAGCATGCCGACGATCTCGTTGGCCGGCACCCGCGCGTCGGAGCAGCCGATCCAGAGGAATTCAGGGGTCTGCTGGCGCGCCAGCTTGGCGAAGAAATCCGGGTCGCGCTGCTTGATGGCGTCGGCCCAGCGTTCGTTGTTGTCGATCAGTTCCTGCAGGTCGTGCATGGTCAAGCCTCATGAAATGATGCTTCGTTATGACAGGCGACGACCCGACAAGGTCACGCCACGCTCATTCGATCAGGGTGCAGGCCATCACCAGCGCGTCCTCGCGCCCACCCGCCGCCGGGTAGTAGTCGCGGCGCCGGCCCACTTCGTTGAAACCGTAGCGCTCGTACAGGCGATAGGCCGACTGGTTGCTGGCGCGCACTTCGAGGAAACACTCGCGGCCGTTCAGTTCGTAGGCGCGCTTCATCAACTGCTCCAGCAGGCGCAGGCCCAGGCCGCGGCCCTGGCTTTCCGGCTTGACGGTGATGTTGAGCAGGTGCGCTTCGTCGATGATCACGTTGATCACGCCGTGGCCGACCTGCTGCTCGCCTTCGAACATCAGCCAGATTTCGTAGCTCTTCAGACCGTCGAGGAAGATCCCGCGGGTCCAGGGATGGCTGAAGGCGGCGTATTCGATCTTCAGCACGGCATCCAGATCCGCCTCGGTCATCCGGCGAAAACTGACGGTGTCACTCATTGCTTGGCTTCCAGCGCGCCATCAGCCGGCGCATGGCTTTCCAGACGTCCGCCTTGCGCTGCGGCTCGTCCATCAACACTTCGAGACCGGGCAGGGCCCAGGCGGTGCCCAGGCCCTGAACCGAAAATTCCTGGTAATACGCATCCTCGTCGCGCTCGCCGGCATGACGGATGGCCGGCAGGCCGATCAGCCACAGGCAGGCGACCGGCTCGCGCTCCAGCTGGACCTGGGTAAAGCCCTGGACGAAGTCCCGCGCGCCGTCAGGCCCCTGGTCGAGGCTGCCCTTGCCGAGCAACGGCCAGCGCACCGGCTCGCCGATGATCTGCGGGCTTTCCGGCAGGCCAGCGGCGCGCAGCATGTCCTTGAGCAGCAGATAGGACGGGTCGCGACTCTGGAATGGCTGGCCGGTGGCCAGTTCCACCAGCAGCAGGCAACTGCCGGCGCGCAGCAGTTGCAGGGCGAAACGCGGCGGTGGCGGCGCCACGACACGGACCACGGCGGGCTTGTCTTCCTCGCTTTCCACCGGCTTGCTGGCCGCCTTGGGCGTGGTCCCCGGGCGCGGAATCTCGATCTTCGGCCGCTCCGCCGGTCTGGCCGGCGGCGGCGTGGCACTGGTGGGCGCGGCCGGGGCCGGCTGGATCACGGGCGCTGCGTCCGGCAACGGCTCGAGCGGCAGCAGCAGTTCCGGGCGCGACGGCGCGGCGAACGGCAGTTCGGTACGCGGCAGCCAGGGCACCACTTGCATGGCGTTCAGGTAAGCGCGGCGGCGGGACTCGGTGAGCAAGGCGTTCGGCCATCTGTGGATAAGTCGGGGCGACATTCTAACGCCGTTGCGCGTCCGGCGCCGCTGCCGATCGGCACAAATCCGGCGGACAACCCCGGCAAACGATCAAGGGTGAAACCATTCCCGTTCAATGCAGTACAATCCGGCGTTTTATTTGGCAGCGAGTCGACCCGCCAATGATCGAACCGAAACGTGTCCTGCGGGCCCTGGCCGAGCACTGGAACCTGCTGGAACCTTTGTCAGAGCGTTTTGACGGCGGCACCCTGAGCCTGGGCGAACTGCGCCAGCAACTGGCCGCCCAGCAGCTGGAAAGCACGCCGCAGGACATCACCGCCCTGCTCGACGTGTGGATCCGCCTGGACATCCTGGTCCCGGTGGCGAAAAGCCCGAACCGCTTCGAGCTGAACGCGCAGATCCACGATTTCCTCGCCTACCTGCGCCGCGAGCACCGCCTCGGCCTGTGCCTGGAGATCGAGGCCTACCTGCGCCACCTGGAGCGCCTGGCCGGGCATATCCAGGACGCCTTCGACATTCGCGACGGTCACGACCTGGCGCGCCAGCTGCGCCTGCTCGACATGCGCGTGCGCGACGTGCTGAAGAAGCTCGACAACGACGAACAGGCCTTGGTCGGCGTGGCCGAGCGGGCCAAGACCAGCGACCGGCAGATTCCCCTGCGCCAGCGCTATGCCGAAGTCCTGGCGACCTGGGACGAGTACGTCGAGCCGATGATCCAGCTGGTCAACGCCGACGGCGCCTTCGAACAGGGCGTGCGCAAGGTCGAGACCGTGCTCCTGCGCCTGCTCAGCGAACAGGCGCGGCTCGGTCAGCTGGTCGACAACGACATGCTCCTGCGCACCCACGCGCGCATCCTGGAAATGCAGACCAGCGCCCAGCTGACCCTGCGCCACGCCCGCGAACTGCTCCTGCCGCTGCGCGAGGAAGCGCGCCGGCACAACGCCGTGACCCGCGGCGCCGCCCTCGCCCTCTCGGTGATCCGGCGCAAGGGCATCGATGCCGTGCCGCAGGCGGCCATGCCGCTGTTCACCCGCCCGCAGAGCACCTTCCTCGGCAGCGCCAGCCAGGTCGAGGCCTACGTCTACGCCCTGGCCCGCTTCGAACCGAAACCGGCGCGCTTCCCCAAGGCGCACAAGACCCACAAGGGCGAACCGAGCCGCGCCCCGCGCACGGTCAAGGAAATGCTCGAGCGCTGCGAAGACGCCCTGCCGCTGCCGGACCTGATGGTCTGGCTGCTGGAGCAGGAGCCAGAAGGCGCCACCGACGAGCTGCTGTACTGGTTCTCGCGCCTGTCGCGGGAAAAACGCTTCACCCGCGAACGCCTCGAACGCCGCGACTACACCACCCGCGAACACCTGGTGAGCCTGCGCTCCTTCGCCCTGACATCCAGCCGCGAAGCGTCGCCCGAATCTTCGCCCGAACCTGCTGCGAGCCCTACCCATGCATCTTGATCTTTCCGAACTGTCCCAGCTCGCACCGATCTTCCGCGAGCTGTTCAAGGGCTTCCACATCAGCCGGCGCGATCCGGAGCTGTACGCCCAGTTGTCGAACTTCCAGGACCAGTACCGCGGCCTGTTCAAGGCCCTGGGCTTCGAGCTGGTGTGCGATACCCGCGGCTTCTACTACTTCGTTCCCGAGCAGGCCGCGGCCCAGGTCAACAAGACCGCGCAGCGCCTGTCGCTGTTCACCTTCATCCTCGTCGAGCACCTGGCCGACCAGGGCCGCGACCCGATGTCGGTGCTCGACGGCGGCAGCATCGGCCGCGACGAACTGCCATCGATGCTCGACAAGTACCGCGACCTGTTCCTCCAGGCCGAGGTGCAGACCCCGGACGAGCTGGAAGAGAAGATCATGCGGCGCATGACCCAGCTCGGCTTCGCCCATGAAGAGAACGGTATCTACCGTTTCCTGCCGCCGATGCACCGCTTCCTCGATGTCTGCCTGTCGGTCCAGCAGGACCGCGACCTGGCCGCCAGCCTGCACAGCAACCTGCCGCTGCCGACGCCGGTGCTGGTAGTCGAGGAAACCCCGGAAGAGCTGAATCACACCGACGATCCGCTGGACCTCGCGCCATTCGCCGAGGAAAGCGAAGAAGAGGCCCTGGCCCGGGCCATCGCCGAAGAGCAACAGGAGATTGACGCATGAGCCAGGAACGCTACGGCATCCGCCGCTTCGCACTGCTCAACACCGCCGGCTACAGCCTCGGCCTGTTCCCCCTGGAACACCCGCTGTCGGTCTACGGTGCCAACAACCTGGGCAAGAGTGCCTCGATCAACGCCTTGCAGTTCCCCATCCTGGCGCGCATGTCGGACATGAGCTTCGGCAAGTACAGCCTGGAGCAGTCGCGGCGCTTCTACTTCGCCAGCGACACCAGCTACATCCTCTGTGAAGTCAACCTGCCCCATGGCCCCCACGTTATCGGCGTGGTCGGTCGCGGCCCGGGCGGCGGCTTCGGCCACCAGTTCTTCGCCTATGCCGGCGAACTGGACTTGGCCCATTACCAGAAGAACGACACCTGCCTGCGCCAGAAGGAGCTGTTCGCCAACCTCGAGCGCAACGGCCTGAAGGCCTACGAACTGAAACCGGACGAACTGCGCCGCCTGCTGGTCGGCGGCCACACCTCGATCCCGCTGGACCTGACCCTGATCCCGCTGCGCTCCACCAGCGAGCAGAGCCTGAAGACCTTCCGCGCCCTGTTCATCAACCTGCTGCACATGCGCGAGATCACCGCGGCCAAGCTCAAGCAGCTGTTCCTCGACGCCTTCGAGCACAGCCTGCGTTCGGGCAGCGTCGACTACATCGCCGCCTGCGACGAAGCCTTCCGCGACGTGCGCCGGATGGAGCAGGACTACAACTCGCTGGTCGCCGCCGGCCCGCTGGTCGAGGCCCTGGCCAACGGCGTGGCGCAGCGCGACATCCTGCGCGGCAAGCTGCACCGCCTGTCGCCGCTGCTCGATTCGCTGCTCGGCACCTGGCAGGACTACGCCAGCGCGCGCAAGGAAGAGCTGGTGATCCAGTCCGAGCACTACCGTGGCGAACAGGACGCGCTGCAGAACGACCAGCGCAACGGCACCCAGGAGCTGATGCGCCTGGAGCGCGAGATCAGCGGCATCCAGCGCTGGCTCGGCGAGCTGTCGGTGCTGAAGAACCGCTTTGCCCTGGTCGATGACGTCAAGGTGCTGGAGCAGCAACTGCTGGCGGCCAAGGACGCCCACGACGAACTGGCCGGTGCCCTGGCCCAGTCGCGGCAGTTCAGCGCCGAGGATCTGGAAGAGCGTCTGCGCGACCTGGAAAAACGCCTGAAGTCGGTCAGGCAGCAGCTCGACCACGCCGACAACAACAGCTACGCCCGTCTGCGCGAGGAGTTCTCGCAGCAGGACGTCGAGCGCCTGATGCGCCTGTTCAACGGCGCGCTGTTCAGCCTGCCGCTGGGCGAGCGCGGCATCGAGCTGGACGAGAGCGATGTCTGGATCAAGACCCTGGAAGCGCTGCTGGATGGCTTCAAGGGCGAGCGTTTCGAAGTGCCCGGGCTGTCCATCGACCTCTCGCATATCGAGCCGCCGGCCCTGCAGGCCCTGGCCGACCGTGCCGCCCTGCGCGACCAGAAGGAACGCCTGGAGAAGGAGCTCAAGCAGCTCAAGACCCAGCAGTCGGTGGCTGCCGACCGCGCCGCGAGCAAGACCCAGACCGAAGCGCTGTACCAGCAGGTACTGGACGCCCAGAAAGCCCTGGAAGACTTCCGCCGCAGCCAGACCCTGAGCGCCGAGGAAGGCGACAAGCTGGAACAGCTGGCCCAGCTGGAAGCCGCGCAGGACGAACTCAAGCGCTCCAGCGACGCCTTCACCGAGCGCGTCCAGCAGCTCTCCGCCAAGCTGCAACTGGTCGGCCGGCAGATCGCCGACATGGAAGCCAAGCAGCGCACCCTCGACGACGCCCTGCGCCGTCGCCAGCTGCTGCCGGCGGACCTGCCGTTCGGCACGCCGTTCATGGAGCCGGTGGACGACTCCATGGACAACCTGCTGCCGCTGCTCAACGACTACCAGGACAGCTGGCAGGGCCTGCTGCGCGTCGACAACCAGATCGAGGCGCTGTACGCCCAGGTGCGCCTGAAAGGCGTGGCCAAGTTCGACAGCGAAGACGATATGGAGCGTCGCCTGCAACTGCTGATCAACGCCTACGCGCACCGCACCGACGAAGCCCTGACCCTGGGCAAGGCACGCCGCGCGGCGGTCACCGACATCGCCCGGACCCTGCGCAACATCCGCAGCGACTACGACAGCCTCGAACACCAGCTGGCCCTGTTCAACCGCGAGATCAACCGGCGCCAGGTGTCCAACCTGGAGAGCTTCCGCATCGTTCTCGCGCCGAACAAGGAAGCGCTCAAGCACATCGACCAGATCATCCACAGCGCCGGCCAGTACGAGGAAGGCGAGACCCTGTCGGTGTTCGACCTGAGCCAGAGCGCCGAGCAGGACAACAAGAACGAGGAAGCCAAGGAATACCTGGCACGCCTGGTCGCGGCCAACCACAACCAGCTGGGCCTGAAGGACCTGTTCGAACTGGCGTTCGAGATCACCAAGGTCAACGGCCAGCCGGTGATCCACACCGACATCGACGGCGCCGCGTCCAACGGCACCACCATGACCATCAAGGCGCTGACCAACATGTACCTGTTGCTGCACCTGATGGACCGCGACCTGGCCGGCCGCGTGCGCCTGCCGTACTACCTCGACGAGGCGGCGGACATCGACGAACGCAACCAGGCCGCGCTGCTGGAAACCAGCCTGCAACTGGGCTTCGTGCCGATCCTGGCGAGCGTGAAGCCGCAGGTGTCGGCGCGGGTGGCGATCGATCTGGAAGGTGGTAGCGGGCCGAACGGGATCTACATCGACGAGGCGGACTGGAAGTACATCAGTCGGCTGGATGTGGAGAAGGCGGTGGTTCGGGAAGAGACTGAAGAGGCTTCAGCCTGATAGACAAGTGCTCCCACAGAGTCCGTAGTGAGTCTAGTTTTGCGACCAGGGCAGGATCGGAATCGCCGTCACCGCATTCTGCGGGCTGCCCTCGATCAGGCGGTCGCTGTACACCAGGTACACCAGGGTATTGCGCTTCTGGTCGAGGAAGCGCACCACCTGCATGGTCTTGAACACCAGCGAGGTGCGTTCCTTGAACACTTCCTCGCCATCCTTGAGCTGCCCGCTGAACTTGATCGGCCCGACCTGACGGCAGGCGATGGACGCCTCGGCACGGTCCTCGGCCAGCCCCAGCCCGCCCTTCACCCCGCCGGTCTTGGCCCGCGACAGGTAGCAGGTCACGCCCTCGACCTTGGGATCGTCGAAGGCTTCGACGACGATCTTGTCGTTCGGCCCGAGGACCTTGAACACCGTGGATACCTCACCCACCACTTCCGCCGAAGCCAGCATCGGCAACGCCAGCAAGGCGGCGGCAAACAGTCCCTTGAACACTCGATCTTCTCCTCAAACCAGAATCAGGTTGTCGCGGTGCACCAGCTCCGGCTCGGCGCTGTAGCCGAGCAGGCCCTCGATGGCTTCCGACGACTGGCCGATGATCTTCTGCGCTTCCAGCGCGCTGTAGTTGGCCAGGCCGCGGGCGACTTCGACGCCGTCCGGACCGACGCAGACCACCATCTCGCCACGGCGGAAGCTGCCCTGCACGGTCTTCACGCCGACCGGCAGCAGGCTCTTGTTGGCCTGGCGCAGCGCCTGCACGGCACCGGCGTCCAGCACCAGGGTGCCGCGGGTCTGCAGGTGTCCGGCCAGCCACTGCTTGCGCGCCGCCAGCATGCCGCGCTCCGGCGACAGCAGGGTGCCGATGCGCTCGCCGGCCTTGAGACGGTCGAGCACGCGCTCGATGCGTCCGCCGATGATGATGGTGTGGGCACCGGAACGGGCCGCCAGGCGAGCGGCGCGCAGCTTGGTCTGCATGCCGCCACGGCCCAGCGCGCCACCGGTACCGCCGGCCACGGCATCCAGGGCCGGATCGTCGGCGCGGGCTTCGTAGATCAGCTGGGCTTCGGGGTTGTTGCGCGGGTCGGCATCGAACATGCCGTCACGGTCGGTGAGGATCACCAGCAGGTCGGCCTCGACCAGGTTGGCCACCAGCGCCGCCAGGGTGTCGTTGTCGCCGAAGCGGATCTCGTCGGTGACCACGGTGTCGTTCTCGTTGATCACCGGCACCACGCCCAGCTCCACCAGAGTGCGCAGGGTGCTGCGGGCGTTGAGGTAGCGCTTGCGGTCGGAGAGGTCGTCGTGGGTCAGGAGAATTTGCGCGGTGTGCTTGCCGTGCTCGGCGAAACTCGATTCCCAGGCCTGCACCAGGCCCATCTGGCCGATGGAGGCAGCGGCCTGCAGCTCGTTCATCGCGCTCGGTCGCTTGGTCCAGCCCAGACGGCTCATGCCGGCAGCCACGGCTCCCGAGGAGACCAGCACCAACTCGACGCCTGCTTCACGCAGGGCCACCATCTGTTCGACCCAGACACCCATGGCCGCGCGATCCAGGCCCTTGCCATCCGCCGTCAGCAGGGCACTGCCAATCTTCACGACCCAGCGCTGGGCACCTGTCACCTTGCTCCGCATCTTCTTCCAACCTATCGATCTGTGTGGATTCTGTAGATTCTGTAGATAACAAAACGCCGCTTGAAAAAGCGGCGTTCAGTGTACTGCAACGGATCAGTCGCGCACGTAAATGATTTCCGGACCGTCTTCGTCGTCCTCGTCGCCCCAGAAGTCATCGTCGTCATCGCTGGCATCGGCCACGCTCTTGACGCCGGTGCGGCGCAGGGTGCGGGCGTCGTCCAGGGCCTGCAGCTGGGCGCGGGCCTCGTCTTCGATACGCTGGTCGAGGTCACGCAGTTCTTCGGCATAGGCCGGGTCGGCCGCCAGACGGTCGGCGCGGTCTTCGAGGTAGCGCATCAGGTCATGGCTGATCTGCTCGGTGCCCTGGCGGGAGATGGCCGAGATCAGGTAGACCGGGCCTTCCCATTGCAGGCGGTCGACCACTTCCTTGACCCGCGCTTCGCGCTCGTCTTCAGGAATCATGTCGGCCTTGTTCAGCACCAGCCAGCGCTCGCGCTCGCACAGCGACGGGCTGAAGCGCTCCAGCTCGTTGACGATCACTTCGGCGGCATCGGCCGGGCTACTTTCGTCCAGCGGCGCCAGGTCGACCAGGTGCAGCAGCACGCGGGTCCGCGCCAGGTGCTTGAGGAAGCGGATACCCAGGCCGGCACCGTCGGAGGCGCCTTCGATCAGGCCGGGGATGTCGGCGATGACGAAGCTCTTCCAGCGGTCGACGCTGACCACGCCCAGGTTCGGTACCAGGGTGGTGAACGGGTAGTCGGCGACCTTCGGCTTGGCAGCCGAGACGGCGCGGATGAAGGTGCTCTTGCCGGCGTTCGGCAAGCCCAGCAGACCAACGTCGGCCAGCACTTTCATTTCCAGCTTGAGGTCACGTTGCTCGCCCGGCTTGCCCGGCGTGGTCTGGCGTGGCGCACGGTTGGTACTGGACTTGAAGCGGGTGTTGCCCAGGCCGTGCCAGCCACCCTGCACCACCATCAGTTTCTGCCCGGCCTTGACCAGGTCGCCGATGATTTCCTGGGTGCTGGCGTCGATCACGGTGGTACCGACCGGAACCCGCAGGATCAGGTCTTCGCCCTTCTTGCCGGTGCAGTCGGTGCTGCCGCCGTTGGCGCCACGCTCGGCTTCGAAATGACGGGTATAGCGGTAGTCGACCAGGGTGTTGAGGTTTTCGTCGGCGACCATGTAGATCGAGCCGCCGTCACCACCGTCACCGCCGTTGGGACCACCGTTCTCGATGAACTTTTCGCGGCGGAAGGCCATGCAACCGTTCCCGCCATCACCGGCTTTGACCCGGATCGATACTTCGTCAACAAACTTCATAAAAACCGCCTCTCGTCAGATGGACGAGCTGAGTGACCAGATACGTAAGGCTCTTGCAAAAATGAGCGCGGCGAACCCGTCAAGCGAATACAGCGCCGGCAGCCCATGCGGACAGCTTTGCAAGAGACTCACTCCATAAACGAAAAAGCCCCGTCGCAAGACAGGGCTCTCCCAGCGTTCGCGCGATTACTCGGCGACAACGCTCACGTAACGACGACCGAAGGCGCCTTTTACTTCGAACTTGATCTTACCCGCGATCTTGGCGAACAGGGTGTGATCCTTGCCCATGCCAACGCCGTAGCCGGCGTGGAACTGGGTGCCGCGTTGGCGGACGATGATGTTGCCTGGAACGATAGCCTGGCCGCCATACATCTTCACGCCAAGGCGTTTGGCTTCTGAGTCGCGACCGTTACGGGTACTACCACCAGCTTTTTTGTGTGCCATGAGTTCAATTCTCCTGAAGGGGGATTAGGCTGGAATTAAGCCTGAATACCGGTGATTTTGATCTCGGTGAACCACTGGCGGTGGCCCATGCGCTTCATGTGGTGCTTACGGCGGCGGAACTTGATGATGCGCACTTTGTCGTGACGACCTTGGGAGATCACTTCAGCAACAACTTTTGCACCAGCAACGACTGGAGCGCCGATGTTCACGTCGTCGCCATTGGCAACCAGCAGAACGCGGTCGAAAGTAACGGATTCGCCAGTGGCGACTTCCAGTTTCTCGATCTTCAGGTATTCACCTTCGGCGACTTTGTACTGCTTGCCACCGGTAACAATTACTGCGTAAGACATGGTATTTCTCCGATAATCCTGCTCACCCAGCGCTTTATAGGAAGAGTATTGGCTGGCATGGCTGCATGGGGCTGGAACGGCCCGGTGCAATTGCGTAAGGCAGGTGCTGCCCAGGAAGTAGGGTGCGCGATTGTACGCAAGCCATCCGGCCCTTGCAAGTGGCGCCCCGGCCCGCCCGGCCGGGCGCCTTGACAGGCCGGGACCCGCAACCTAGCATGCCGCGCAACCTATATGGAGCACCTGTGGCCGATGCAACCCCAAGCTTTCTACCGCGCGGTAGCGGACGATTTCAGCGCCGTTGACGAGATCATCAAGAAACAGCTGACTTCCCGCGTTCCGCTGGTATCGAAAATCGGCGACTACATTACCTCCGCCGGCGGCAAGCGTCTGCGTCCGCTGCTGGTCCTGCTCTGCGGCAAGGCCCTGGGCCGTGAAGGCGACGACCTGCGCCTGCTCGCCGCCACCATCGAGTTCCTCCACACCGCCACCCTGCTGCACGACGACGTGGTCGACATGTCCGGCATGCGCCGTGGCCGCTCCACCGCCAATGCCCTGTGGGGCAACGCACCGAGCGTGCTGGTGGGCGACTTCCTTTATTCGCGCTCGTTCGAAATGATGGTCGAGCTGGGCTCGATGCCAGTCATGCAGATCCTCTCCAAGGCCACCCGGGTCATCGCCGAGGGCGAAGTGCTGCAGCTGTCGCGGGTGCGTGACGCCAGCACCACCGAAGAGATCTACATGGACGTCATCCGCGGCAAGACCGCGATGCTGTTCGAAGCCTCGACCCACAGCGCCGCCGCCCTGGCCGGTGCCAGCGACGAGCAGCGCGAGGCCCTGCGCACCTTCGGCGACCACCTCGGTGTGGCCTTCCAGCTGGTCGACGACCTGCTCGACTACAAGGGCGACGCACAGACCCTGGGCAAGAACGTCGGCGACGACCTCGCCGAAGGCAAGCCGACCCTGCCGCTGATCTACACCATGCGCGAAGGCACCGCGGAACAGGCGGCCCTGGTGCGCCAGGCGATCCAGAAAGGCGGGATCGAGGACCTGGAACGCATTCGCGAAGCCGTGGAAGCCTCCGGCTCGCTGGACTACACCGCCAACCTGGCCCGCGACTACGTGGCCCGCGCCATCGCCTGCCTGGAAGTACTGCCGGCCAGCGAATACCGCGAAGCCCTGATCGAACTCAGCGAATTCGCGGTCGCCCGCACGCACTGAGTCCCCGCCAGGCCCGTCGTTCGACGGGCCTGCTTTTCCTCTGTCAGGCAAAACCCTATACAATGTGGGTTTTCTGCACGCACGACCCGAGGAAATTTAGTGAGCACCTTGCCACCCTGCCCCAAATGCAACTCCGAATACACCTATGAAGACGGCGCTCAACTGATCTGCCCCGAGTGCGCCCACGAATGGTCGGCCAACGGCGAAGCCGAGGCGGCCAACGATGACGTGGTGAAGAAGGACGCAGTGGGCAACGTCCTGCAGGACGGCGACACCATCACCGTGATCAAGGACCTCAAGGTCAAGGGCACCTCGCTGGTGGTCAAGGTCGGCACCAAGGTGAAGAACATCCGCCTGTGCGACGGCGACCACGATATCGACTGCAAGATCGACGGCATCGGCCCGATGAAGCTGAAATCGGAATTCGTCCGCAAGGTCTGATCCCCCGCCTTTCCAGGTGCGCAGCGCGACACGCGCGCGCACCTCGGCAGAAAATGCAAATTATTCCCAATTGTCACTTGCTATTCCGGTAATAAGAATTATTCTCACTGAACGCTTTCAAGGAGAATAGCCATGACTTATCTGATCGACGCCTGGCTTGATCGCCCACAACCCTACCTGCGCATCCTCCACCGCGAGACCGGCGAGGTCTGTGCCGTGCTCGAAGAGGCAGCGCTGGACGAACTGCGCGACCAGGGCGACCTGGACCTGAACGGATTGAATTCGAGTGAGCCGATCGTGCTCAAGGAACTGGTGAGGAACCTGTTCCTGTTCTGCTATGCCCGGGCGTTGCGCCCGAATACCCCGCATACAGGATTCTGAAGCAAGAACGCCGCCACACAGGGTCCGCGGCGGATCAAGCACCGGTGCAGGGCAATATCATTGCCCCGCTCCGGCCTGAAGCCTTACAGAACGTCCAGCAGCTCGACGTCGAACACCAGCACGCTGTGCGGCGGGATGCTGCCGACGCCCTGGGCGCCGTAGGCCAGCTCGCTCGGCACGTACAGGCGCCATTTGCTGCCCGCGTTCATCAGTTGCAAGGCTTCGGTCCAGCCGGCGATCACGCCACCGACCGGGAATTCAGCTGGCTGACCACGATCGTAGGAGCTGTCGAAGACAGTGCCGTCGATCAGGGTGCCGTGGTAGTGGGTACGCACGTTGTCTTCGCGGGTCGGCTTGGCGCCTTCGCCAGCGGTCAGCACTTCGAACTGCAGACCGGAAGCCAGGGTGGTGATGCCTTCGCGCTTGGCGTTCTCGACCAGGAATTCCTTGCCGGCGGCAGCGGCGGCTTCAGCCTTGGCGGCCTGCTCGGCCTGCATGACTTCACGGATGACCTTGAAGCTGGCCGACAGGTCGGCTTCGCTGACGCGGCTTTCGGCGCCGTTGAAGGCGTCGGTCAGGCCGGCCAGGATGGCGTCCAGGCTCACGCCCGGTGGCGGGTTGTCGCGCAGCTGGCCGCCCAGTTGGCGGCCGATGCCGTAGCTGACGCGGGTTTCGTCGGTGGACAGGTTGATTTCGGACATTGATCTACTCCGCAGCAGGGCGCACTGACGACCGCGCCCTTCATGAAAAGGGCGAGCAGCCTAGCACACTGCGGCGAAGCGCATCAGCTACCTGGCGGAACGGCTGGACAGCGGCAGCTTGAGATCTTCTTCGGGCATATCGGGCATGCCGCACATTTCGTCCTGCACCGACCAGTGCACCAGGTGCATCGGCAGGGCCGGCAGGCCTTCGAGCAAATGATGCGCCTCCACCAGCGAATGCACTTTCAGGCGTCCGCCGCGGGCATCGGTCAGGGCGTGTGCGTGCCCGTGGGCGCGCGCCTCCAGCAGATAGTCGCCACCTTCGATGGCGATCAGGTTGATCTCGTCGATATGGCCCGTGCGGGCCTGGGTGTTCAGTTCGTGCAGGTTCATGAGCGTACCTCGCAGCGGGAACAGTCGAGCAACCGTTCATTTTTTGTACAGCCGCGGACAAAGCACAAGGCACAAACGCAACCGCCCGTCCGTTATGCAACGGACGGGCGGTCGATGACACGAGCGTCAGCGGCGATCAGTGCTTGGTGACCTTGTCCAGGTAGCCCATGGCGAAGGCCGAGATCACGAAGGTCATGTGGATGATCACGTACCACATCAGGTAGTCGGTGGAGATGTTCTGCGCATCCATGAACACACGCAGCAGGTGGATCGAGGAGATCGCCACGATCGACGCGGCGACCTTCATCTTCAGCGACGAGGAGTCCATCTTGCCCAGCCAGCTGAGCTTTTCCTTGTCCTCGTCGATGTCCAGCTGCGAAACGAAGTTCTCGTAGCCGGAGATCATCACCATCACCAGCAGACCGCCCACCAGGGCCATGTCGATCAGCGACAGGATCACCAGGATCAGGTCCGCCTCGGCGAGACTGAAGATGTTCGGCAGGACGTGGAAGATTTCCTGGAAGAACTTCAGCGCCAGAGCCAGCAAGCCCAGCGACAATCCAAAGTAGATCGGCGCGAGCAGCCAGCGCGAGGCGTACATCGCATTTTCGATAAAGCGTTCCATTGAGCTAGTCACCTGAAGGCGGGGGGAAAATCGGGCGGGAGTATATCAGCCGAGCGTGTAGGAAAAAGCCCGCGACGTGCTGCCGCAGGCTTGCCAGCGGGACAGGAAACCCCGACCTCAGTGGTGCACGTGACCATTGACCCGACGCAGCTGCGCCTGCAGGTGCACACTCCAGATCTGCGGATCGTCGGCGAGCTGATAGCCGTGCAGGGTCAGACTGTCGACGATGGCATTGAGCACCGACTCGGCGACGAAAGGACCGTGGAACGGCCCCTGGGCCTTGATCGCGGAAGG
Source organism: Pseudomonas sp. zfem002 (assembly GCF_032621685.1). Lineage (NCBI taxonomy): Bacteria > Pseudomonadati > Pseudomonadota > Gammaproteobacteria > Pseudomonadales > Pseudomonadaceae > Pseudomonas > Pseudomonas sp. zfem002. The sequence goes on from NZ_JAVYJH010000013.1 coordinate 73,409, forward strand.
TTGTTCGCCAGCCATGCCGGCGGCGAAGAGGAGCGTCCACATACCGGTGTCGCCGGCCAGGGGACGTATGCTGCACTCAATGCGGGTGACCAGACCCAGGCATTGGCGGGTAAGGCTGAGGCTGCGCGGCATGGCGACGACCCTCGGAAGAATCTCGTTCAGCCTTCGAACAAGGCTGTTTCCATCCTGTACCGACGACTATCCATGCTTTGAAGAATAGAAGAAAACCGCTCGGCACAAGCGACCGGCGGCAAACGGGCGCCGAATGGTCATGCCATCGCGGCGCCCGCCAGCCAACCGTCAGGCCGGGTTTACTTCGGCAAGTGCCTGTTCCGCCTGCTCTTTCTCGGCTTCCTTGAGGTCTTCCTCGCTGATCATCTCGGCGATCACCCGCAGGCGCTCCACCACCCGCGCGTTGACGCTGCCCGCCGGGAACTGGCCGTCGGCATCCGGCGTACCAGCAGGCTCGCCCACCAGCAGGCTGAGCGCCTCGTCGGCCTGGCTCACCGCATAGACGTGGAACTGCCCGGCACGCACCGCCTGCAGCACCCGCTCGTCGAGCATCAGGGTGGACACGTTGGCTTTCGGGATGATCGCGCCCTGCTCGCCGGTCAGGCCACGGGCTTCGCACAGGCGGAAGAACCCTTCGATCTTCTCGTTGACCCCGCCGACCGCCTGCACTTCACCGAACTGGTTGATCGAGCCGGTGATGGCGAAACATTGCTTGAGCGGTGTCTTCGACAGCGCCGAGATCAGCGTGCAGGCCTCGCCGAGCGAGGCACTGTCGCCGTCGACATAGCCGTAGGACTGCTCCAGCGCGATGCTCGCGGAAATCGCCAGGGGGAATTCCTGGGCGTAACGGCTGCCGAGATAGCCGGTGAGAATCATCACGCCCTTGGAGTGGATCGGCTGGCCGAGATTGACCTCGCGCTCGATGTCGACGATGCCGCTGCCGCCCGGGTACACCGTGGCGGAAATCCGCGCCGGCACACCGAATGCGGAGTCGCCCACTTCCAGTACGGTCAGGCCGTTGCACTTGCCCACCGCTGCGCCCTCGGTATCGATCAGGATGATCCCGGCGAGCATGTCGTCGAGAATCCGCGCCGAAACCCGCCCGGTGCGCGTGGCCTTGGCCTTGAGCGCGCGCTCGATATGGCCGACGTCAGTCATTTCGTCGTTGGCCAGGTGACGGATGAAGTCGGCCTCGCTGACCAGCTGGAACAGATCACCGATGCGCGCCGACAGACGCTTCTGGTTTTCCGCCAGGCGCGCGCTGTAGGTCGCCAGGCGCGCCACCGCGTCGGCGGTCAGCGGCGCCATGCCTTCCTCGCTGGTGCGGGTCTTCAGGAGCTGGGCGAACTGCTCCAGGCTCTCGTCGTGCATCGGGATCTCTTCATCGAAATCCACCAGCACGCGGAACATCTCCTGGAAGTCCGGATCGTGGTCCTGCAGCGCGTAGTAGAGCTGGCGCGCGCCGATGATGACGACCTTGACCTGCAACGGGATCATCTGCGGCGTCAGGGTCACCGTGGCGATGCGGCCCAGCTCGCCCAACGGCGATTCCATTTTCAGCTTGCGCGACTGCAGGGCGCGCTTGAGCGCATCCCAGACGAACGGCTCGCCGAGCATCTTCTCCGCTTCGAGGATCAGGAAACCGCCGTTGGCGCGATGCAGCGCCCCCGGGCGCAACTGCCGGTAGTTGGTGTACAGGGCGCCCTGGTCGGTGCTGTATTCGATGCGGCCGAACAGGTTGTCGTAGGTCGGGTGCGGTTCGAATACCACCGGCGCCCCGCCGCTGGCCGAGTGACCGACCACCAGGCTCGGCGAGAGCTGCTCCTCGAGCATCTTGCGCGCCACGGCGTCGACCTTGCTGTCGTCCACCAGTTGCTCGACCACGGTACGCAGCAGGTGCACCTGCATGGCCTGCAGGTAGGCGCAGACCGCGGCGTTCTCCGAGTATTTTTCCGACAACGGGCCGAGCAGCGGCTGCAGGGCCAGGGTTATGGTTTCCTCGTTGAGCTGACGCAGTTGGTTGTTCGACTCGCGCTTCCACTGCGGCAGGCTGGCGAGTTCTTCGTTCAGGCGCTCTTCCAGGACGGCGATGTCTTCGTGGAAGCGCTCGCGCTCGGCTTCCGGCAACTGGGCGAACTCGGCTTCGTCGAGGGCCTTGCCATCGCTCATCGGGGTGAAGGCGACATTGCTGCTGTCGCGGTACAGCGCCACGTCCTTCTCCAGCGAGGCGCGCTCGATCACGTCGAGGGCGCGGTCGTAGCGCTGGTTGAAGGCGCGGTCGATGGCGCTCTTCTTCTGCTGGTAGGACGGGTGCTCGAAGACCGCCGGGAAGGTGACCACCAGGTTGTCGATCAGGCCGCCGATATCGGCGATGAAGGTGCTCGCGCTACCCGGCGCCAGCTCCACCGCGCGGGGCTCGCGCGGCTCGTCGAAGTTGTTGACGTAGACCCAGTCGGACGGGGTCTGCAGGCGCTTGCCTTCGGCTTTCAGGTAGCGTTTGACGAACGAGAAGCGGCCGGTGCCCGGCTCGCCCATGACGAACACGTTGTAGCCCGGACGGGGCATGGCGACACCGAACTGCAGGGCCTCTACTGCACGTTCCTGGCCCAGTACACCGCGAAATGGCTCCAGATCATTGGTTGTGGAAAAAGCGAACTGTTCAGCGGAAAACGGCCGGGTCAGGGCTTCTGGCGCAAGACGCAGGCTCGCAGCGACAGGATCGGGCATCGGGCTTCCTTACTTCGGCGGGGCAGATGCGGGCATTCTGGCGCCGCCTACAGCCGCGTTGCAAGGCTCTTGGCGCATTTGCCTACAAGCGTCGAAAACGTGATGAGAGCCGCGTGTTAACGCAATATTTCGCAATTAATAACGGAACCGCAGGATCCTGCCTAAACTCTACACTGCGCGGCCGGGTAGATAACCGGACCCGATCCGGCAGTCCCCCCGCGGCACGCCGGACAACCCTGACCTTTGGTTTGCAAATCAAAAAGAGAACAAAGCTATGAAACGGATTCTTCTGGGTACTCTGTTCACCGCGGTTTCGATCAACGCCATGGCCCAGGCGCCCGGCGGACCGGACTGCGGCTGGGGCAACATGCTGTTCGAAGGCCAACGCGGCACGCCCGCTCACTTCCTCGCCTCCACCACCAACGGCACCTCGGGCAACGCCACCTTCGGCATGACCTCGGGGACCAACGGCTGCTCGACCAACGCTGCGCTGACCTACGGCGGCAAATCCTGGTTCGCCATGAACGGCATGATGAACGAGCTCTCCGAAGACATGGCCAAGGGCCAGGGCGAAGCCCTGACCACCTATGCCGTGGTTCTCGGTGTGGCCCCCGAAGACCGCGCGCACTTCGCCGCCGTCACCCACCAGCACTTCCAGGACATCTTCAAGACCGCGGACATCACCGCCGAAGACGTCCACAGCAACACCCTCGCCGTGCTCAAGGCGGATGCCCGCCTGGCCAAGTACGCTACTCCAGCCTGAATCTGACCCTGCGTCACCCCGCTCCGGGAACGGAGCGGGTTGTTGATCCCATCGGCTTCATTCGAGAAGTAGTTGCCCGACATGCTCAAACGCCTCGCCGCTCTGGCGCTCTGTGCCTGTGCCCCGCTGCACGCGGCACCTCTCATGGACGAATCGCGCCTCCAGGCCCTGGCCACCGACCCCTACTGGATTGCCCTGGGCCATTACGAGACCGGCAAGCTGGGCGGTTGGCGCAGTTATGTCGACGACGAACGGTTCTTTCTCGCCGAGGACGGTGCGCACCATCCCGATCGCGAGCTGGCCGCCACCGTGCGGGCCCTCTACGAACCCGCCAGCCTGGGCGACCGGCACGCGCAATGCGTGTACCCGGCACGCACCCGCTGGCTGCGCGAGCAGTTGCAGCTCAGCGAACTGCCGACACCTGACTGCGCCGAATACACCCGCTGGTTCCAGGACGTGGCGCCACACAGCGCGGTGCTGATCTTCCCCGCCGCCTACCTGAACAGCCCGTCGTCGATGTTCGGCCATACCTTGCTGCGCATCGACCAGGCCGACGTGCAGAGCAACGAAACCGCCCTGCTCAGCTACGCGGTCAACTTCGGCGCCTATATCGAAGGCAACGACAACAGCATTCTGTATGCCTGGAAGGGCCTGATGGGCGGCTATCCCGGCCTGTTCGCCTTCGTCCCCTACCAGGAGAAACTCTCCGAGTACCGCAGCCTGGAAAACCGCGACCTGTGGGAGTACCGGCTGAACCTTTCGCCCGCGGAAACCGGGCGCATGGTCGAGCATATCTGGGAGCTCAAGCAGATCCGCTTCGACTACTTCTTCTTCGACGAGAACTGCTCCTATCGCCTGCTGGAACTGCTCCAGGTGGCGCGCCCGAGCCTGGACCTGACCTCGCATTTTCCCCTGACCGCGATCCCCACCGACACGGTCAAGGCGGTGAAGCACGCCGGGCTGGTCGAGCGGGTGGACTACCGGCCGTCGCGAGAACGGGAGTTGCTGGCCCGCGCCGCGCCGCTGGAAAAAGCCGAGCAGCGCCAGGTGCTGGCGCTGGCCGCCGATACCGATCATCTGCAAAGCCCCGAGTTCAGCGCCCTGCCCAAGCCGCGCCAGGCCCTGGTGCAGGACGCCGCCTACCGCCTGGAGCGCTACCGCGCCACCGGTCAGGAGCGCGATCCGGCGCAGGCGCGACGCAGCTTCGAACTGCTGCGGGCGATCAATCGCAACCCGCCGCCAGCGCTGGCGATCGACCGCCCCGGCCTGCCCGAGGACGGTCACCAATCGCGCACCTGGCAGCTCGGCGTCGGCACCCGCGAGGACCGGGCCTTCGCCGAATATGGCCTGCGCATGGCCTATCACGACCTCAACGACAACGCCTATGGCTTCCCCCTCGGTGCGCAGATCGAGATTCTCCAGCTCAAGCTGCGCCAGTACGAAGGCAACGACTGGCAAGTGCAGCGCCTGGACCTGGCGACCATCCGCTCGCTGACCCCGCGCAACGATCTGCTCAAGCCCTGGTCATGGCAGGTGGCCGGGGGGCTGGAGCGGGTGCCGGGCAAGCATGACGACGAAGTGCTGGTCAGCCATGTCAATGGCGGCGCCGGCGGGACCTGGGCACTGGGCGACGACCTGCTCGGTTTTGCCCTGGGCACCGTGCGGGTCGAGCACCACAACGACTTCGCCCAGTTCATCGCCCCCGCCGCCGGGTTCAATACCGGGGTGCTGTGGCGCAACGGGCTGGGCAACCTGAGCCTCGAGGCCAAGGGCGATTACTTCGTCAATGGCGAGGTGCGGCGCAGCCTGAGCCTCAACCAGCAGTGGGAGTTGAGCGACAGCCTGGGCCTGCGCCTGAGCGCCAGGCGCGAGTTCAGCCAGCTGGCGACGGCGCAGAACGAGGTGATGCTGGAGTTGAAGTGGTATCACTACTGAGGCGCTCCCGAAACACGCCATTCACCACCTTTTGACCGCACACCGACAATCCCCCTCCTAGACTTTCCCCATTATGCGGAGAGTCTTGCGATGCGCTGGTACTGGGTTGTGGCTGTGCTATTGCTGGCGGGTTGCCAGTCGACCCACCAGCAACTGATCGAGAAAGGTTATCCACCGGCCTACGCCGATGGCTTCCAGGACGGCTGCGGCAGTGGCCGGCAGGCCGCCGGGGTCATGGCCGGCGAATTCCGCAAGGATGTCCCGCGCTACCTGCACAACCGCCAGTACGAAACCGGCTGGGACGACGGCTTCCGCCAGTGCCAGGCGATGCGCCAGAACCAGGATCAGCAGAACTACTACGACCGCCACTGGGACGAGCGCGAAGAACGCTGGCAACAGGAAAAGGACCGTGACGCGGCACGGGCCTATCGGCGATGACGGCGTCGCAATCGGACATCCACTGCAACCGCGAGCCTGCCAGCATGGTCTTCTGGCAAAGGAGACCGTTCATGAGCCGAGCATTCGTCAACGAGGACCAGGCCGCCGCCCAGGCCAGCCAGCCAGTCGAGCGCAAGGTCAGCGACCAGCCCAACTATGTCACCGCCCAAGGGCTTGCCCACCTGCAGCAGCGGGTGATGGAACTCAATCGCCTGCGCAGCGACCTGCTCGCCCAGGGTGAGCGGGGCGACAAGCAGCGCCTCGCCGATACCGAACGCGACCTGCGCTATTTCAGCGCGCGGCAGCAGAGCGCCCAGGTGGTGCCGGCGGCGACATCGCGGGACAAGGTGCAGATCGGCAGCCGGGTGACCTATAGCGACGAACAGGACCGGCAACAGGTGGTGCAACTGGTGGGGGAAGACCAGGCCGACATCGCTGCCGGCCTGATCAACTGGGGTTCCCCGCTGGGCCGGGCGCTGCTGGGAGCGGCACCCGGTGACGAGGTTGTGTGGCGACGACCGGCGGGCGATCAGCTGATCGAGGTCATCGCCATCGAGCCGGAGCCCGAATCTTAGACCACGCCCTGGGCCAGCATGGCGTCGGCGACTTTGACGAAGCCGGCGATGTTGGCGCCTTTCACGTAGTTGATACGACCGTTTTCCTCGCCGTAGTGCACGCAGGCATGGTGGATCGACTGCATGATGTTGTGCAGCTTGCTGTCCACTTCACCGGCGGTCCACAGCAGGCGCATGGCGTTCTGCGACATTTCCAGGCCGCTGACCGCGACGCCGCCGGCGTTGGAGGCCTTGCCCGGGGCGAAGAGGATGCCGGCTTCGATGAACAGGTCGACCGCTTCCAGGGTGGTTGGCATGTTCGCGCCTTCGGCCACGCAGATGCAGCCGTTGGCCAGCAGCGCGCGGGCGTCGGCCAGGTCCAGCTCGTTCTGGGTCGCGCATGGCAGGGCGATGTCGCACGGCAGGTTCCACGGGCGCTGACCGGCGCGGAATTCCAGGCCGAACTGGGTCGCCAGCTCGCTCAGGCGGCCACGCTTGACGTTCTTCAGCTCCATCAGCGCGGTCCACTGCTCGTCGCTCAGGCCGGCCTCGGCGAACAGCGTGCCTTCGGAGTCGGACAGCGAGATGACCTTGCCGCCCAGGTCCATGACCTTGCGCGCGGCGTACTGGGCAACGTTGCCCGAGCCGGAGATGGCCACGCGGCGGCCGTCGATGCGCTTGTCTTCGCGCTTGAGCATTTCCTCGGCGAAGTACACGCAGCCGTAGCCGGTGGCTTCCGGACGGATCAGGCTGCCGCCGTAGTTCATGCCCTTGCCGGTCAGCACCGAGGTGAACTGGTTGGCCAGGCGCTTGTACTGGCCGAACATGAAGCCGATTTCCCGCGCGCCCACGCCGATATCACCGGCCGGCACGTCGAGGTCAGCGCCGATGTGGCGGTACAGCTCGCTCATGAAGGCCTGGCAGAAGCGCATCACTTCGGCGTCGCTCTTACCCTTCGGATCGAAGTCCGAACCACCCTTGCCGCCGCCCATGGGCAGGGAGGTCAGGGAGTTCTTGAACACCTGTTCGAAGGCGAGGAATTTCAACACGCCGATGTTCACCGACGGGTGGAAACGCAGACCGCCCTTGTACGGGCCGATGGCGCTGCTCATCTGGATGCGGTAGCCGCGGTTGACCTGGACCTTGCCCGCGTCATCGACCCAGGACACACGGAACAGTACCGCCCGCTCGGGCTCGACCATGCGCTCGAGAATGCCGGCTTCGAGGTAATGCGGGTTGGCTTCGAGGAAGGGCCAGAGGCTGCGCAGGACTTCTTCCACAGCCTGGTGGAATTCGGGTTGGGCAGGATCGCGTTGTTTCAGACGCGCGAGGAAGTGATCGACAGATTCAGTCATGAGTAGACATCTCACCGAGGGAGTTGGACTTTTTGGTTTTTTCGCGACTTTACCAAGAAGCCATCGCACCGGAACAGGGCGAAATGTCGTTTTTCTGAATTTTTTTGGTGCATTTCTATAAATGTATACATGTCGTGGACCACTTTGTGGTCCTTCGCGGGCAAGCCACGCTCCTACGGGGGTTGACCTGCGTTTTTCTGTAGGAGCGTGGCTCGCCCGCGAAGGAGCGCAAAGCGCTCCCCGAATCACAGGCACAAAAATGGGGCCACCAAGGGCCCCATTCTTGTGCATCAATAACCGACCTTACTGGGCCAGCTTCTTGTGCCGTACCCGGTGTGGCTGGGCGGCAGCGTCGCCGAGGCGCTTCTTGCGATCGGCTTCATACTCGGTGTAGTTGCCCTCGAAGAACACCGCCTGCGAGTCGTCCTCATAGGCCAGGATGTGGGTCGCGACGCGGTCCAGGAACCAGCGATCGTGGGAAATCACGATGGCGGCGCCCGGGAAGTCCAGCAGGGCTTCCTCCAGCGAACGCAGGGTTTCCACGTCCAGGTCGTTGGACGGTTCGTCGAGCAGCAGGACGTTGCCGCCCTCCTTCAGGGTCAGGGCCAGGTGCAGACGGCCACGCTCACCACCGGACAGGTCCTTGACGAACTTCTGCTGGTCGCCGCCCTTGAAGTTGAAGCGACCGACGTAGGTACGCGACGGGATCTCGTAGTTGCCGATGCGGATCTGGTCGGAACCGTCGGAGATCTGCTGGAACACGGTCTTGCTGCCGTCCAGGTCCTCGCGGCTCTGGTCGACGCAGGCCAGTTGCACGGTTTCGCCGATCTCGATGCTGCCGGAGTCCGGTTGCTCCTTGCCCATCAGCATGCGGAACAGGGTCGATTTACCCGCGCCGTTACCCCCGATGACACCGACGATCGCGCCCTTCGGCATGGTGAACGACAGGTTGTCGATCAGCACGCGGTCGCCATAGCCCTTGCAAACGTTCTTGAACTCGATGACCTTGTCGCCCAGGCGCGGACCGGCCGGGATGTAGATCTCGTTGGTCTCGCTGCGCTTCTGGAATTCCTGCGACTGCATTTCCTCGAAGCGCGCCAGACGGGCCTTGGACTTGGACTGGCGGGCCTTGGCGCCTTTGCGCACCCACTCCAGTTCTTCCTTCATGGCCTTCTCGTGGGCCGACTGCTGCTTGGACTCCTGGGCCAGACGGTCGGACTTGGCTTCGAGCCAGCCGGAGTAGTTGCCCTCGTAAGGAATGCCGGCGCCGCGGTCGAGTTCGAGAATCCAGCCGGCGACGTTGTCGAGGAAGTAACGGTCGTGGGTGATCGCGACCACGGTACCCGGGAAGTCGTGGAGGAAGTGCTCCAGCCAGGCGACGGAATCGGCGTCCAGGTGGTTGGTCGGTTCGTCGAGGAGCAGCATGTCCGGGGCGGACAGCAGCAGGCGGCACAGGGCGACCCGGCGTTTTTCACCACCGGACAGGTGCTCGACCCTGGCATCCCACGCTGGCAGGCGCAGGGCATCGGCGGCGACTTCCAGCTGGCGCTCGAGGTTGTGGCCGTCGCTGGCCTGCAGGATGGCTTCCAGCTTGGCCTGCTCGGCGGCCAGCTTGTCGAAGTCGGCATCCGGTTCGGCGTAGGCGGCGTAGACCTCGTCCAGGCGGGCCTGGGCGTCCTTGATCACGCTGACCGCTTCCTCGACCACTTCGCGCACGGTCTTGCTCGGGTCCAGTTGCGGTTCCTGCGGCAGGTAACCGACGTTCAGCTCCGGCATCGGGCGGGCTTCGCCATCGAATTCCTTGTCGACGCCGGCCATGATCTTCAGCAGGGTGGATTTGCCCGAGCCGTTCAGGCCGAGGACGCCGATCTTGGCGCCGGGGAAGAACGACAGGGAGATGTTCTTGAGGATTTCACGCTTGGGCGGAACAACCTTGCTCAGCCGGTGCATGGTGTAGACGTATTGAGCCAAAATGCGGACCTCGCTCGAATCGTTGGAAAAGCCCCGTCCTCGGGACAGGGCTGGAACAAACCGGGTATCGGGGCCGGCGTCGCTGCGCTCGCGGGTTTTCCCGGGGCAGGATCGCGGCGGGCACAGGCCGTGGCCTCACCCTTGTGCAACAGATAGTCGGAACCCGTAAGGTTACCCGAACTGGGCGACGGCGGGCAGGGGGCAGCCCGGTGCAACCTGTACCGCCGGGCGTGACAAGGGCGTGACGGGAAACGCCATTGCGACGAACAGGACTGGCACTTTGCCACGCTTCAGGGCATGCTAGCCGCCCTTCGGGCGTCCGGCTTATAGTGCAGCCCTGGATCGCCGCCCGTGTGGTCGGCACTGACCACGCGCTGCCGCGTCCCAGCCATACCGCAGGATCACCGTTTGACCAATCTCAATCAGCCGTCTTCCTCGCGCAAAGCCTCCGCCGCGTCGGGTCAGTCCTTGCGCGGCTCGTTGAAGGGCGCCCTGGCGATCCTGGTCCTGCTGTTGCTGGCGTTGCTGTTCTGGCAGACCCTGGAGCAGTACCGGCATACCCTTGCCGACCGCCGCCAGCACAGCATCGATGCCAACGCCGAGCTGGCCGAGCGGATGACCCTGAACCTGGCCCTGGAAGCCCAGCGCGCCCGCAACCTGCTGCCCGCCGACGCAACGCCGCCGGACGCCGAGGCCATGCCGGCGCTGTTCGGCCGCCTGCATCAGCGCCTGCCGGCGCTCGACAGCCTGGCCTGGATCGCCGCCGACGGACGCATCCTGCGCGACAGCCTGGACAACTCGCCCGACCAGGCCGGGATGGCCGAACTGCTGCGCCGCAGCCACCAGCACACGCATTTCTTCAGCAACGCCGAGGGCAATGCCTTCGTCTACCTGCTGCTGCGCCAGGGCGACGAGGCGGACAGCGCCCGCTGGCTGCTGCGTTTCGAGCCGAGCTGGTACCCGCAACTGGCCGAGCGCCTGGAACACGCCAATCCACCGCAGTGGCAACTGGAGAATGGCCAGAGCGCCGAGATCATCAGCGATCACCTGCGCCGGCGTCCGCCGCCCTCGGCGAACAGCGAGGACGCGCCGCTGCAGAGCGTGATGCTGGCCTTCATCGACAACAGCGACTGGCAACTGCGCGGCTTCCACGACGCCGAGCGCAGCCGGCGCGACCTGCTCCCGGCGCTGATCGGCAAGGCCATGCTCGGCGTGCTCTGCGCCCTGCTGCCGCTGCTCGCGCTGTTCAACATGCGGCGGCGCAACCTGCTGCTGCAGGAGGGCCGCCGACGCTACCAGGACATTTTCGAAAGCACCGGCGTGGCCCTCTGCGTGCTCGACCTGTCCGGACTCACCACCCTCCTCGACCGCCTGCGCCTGCGCAGCCGCCACGACCTGGAGCGGCGCCTGGAAGCCGACCCGACCCTGCGCGAGCTGCTGCTGCGCGAACTGAAGGTCACCGAGGTCAACCAGGTCGCCTTGCACCTGCTCGGCGTCGATTGCAACGAAGGCGCCTGGCGTCACCTGATCGCCGGCAATGCCCTGGAGAACGACGGCGTCGGCCTGCACCTGGTCGGCGCGGTGCTCGACCACCAGGCGCAGCTGGAACTGGAAGTGCGCCTGCCCGCCGACCAGGGCCTCGACCAGCACCTGTGGCTGATGGTGCGCTTCCCCGAACAGCGCCGCGACTATCAGGCGGTGATCCTCAGCATCAGCGACATCACCAGCCGCAAGCGCGTCGAGCTGTCGCTGCTGGAGCGCGAGAGCTTCTGGTCCGATGTCGTGCGCACCGTCCCCGACCAGCTCTACGTGCAGGATGTGCAGACCCTGCGGATGATCTTCAGCAACCGCCACCTGGGCCAGACCCTGGGCTACGAGCGCCACGAACTGGCGCGCATGGGCGAGTTCTTCTGGGAAATCCTCCTGCACCCGGAAGACGCCGAGCTGTATCGCGGCCTGCGCCGGCAGCAACGCGAGAACGGCTATGTCGAGCAACTGCACTGCCAGTTGCGCTTCCGTCACCACGACCAGCGCTGGCGCCGCTACGACATCCGCGAACAGGTGCTGACCCGTGACGGCAGCGGCCAGGTCACGCGGATCATCGGCGTGGCCAAGGACGTCACCGACCAGCTCGAAGCCAGCGAATCGCTGCGCGACAGCGAGCAGCGCTACCGCATGCTCGCCGAGAGCATCAGCGACGTGATCTTCTCCACCGACGACCAGCTCCAGCTCAATTACGTCAGTCCGTCGGTGCGCTCGGTGCTGGGCTACGACGTCGAGTGGATCTTCAACAACGGCTGGCAGTCGACCATCGCCAACCCGGCGCAACTGGCCGGCCTGTATACCCTGGTCGAACGGGTCAACCGCGCCCTCGGCGACGCGGCGCAACTGGAGGCCCTGCGCACCCAGGTGCCGACCCAGCTGTTCCTGTTCGACTGCCTGCGCGCCGATGGCCGCAAGATCCCCATCGAACTGCGCCTGGTGCTGGTCTGGGACGAGCACGACCAGTTCGGCGGCATCCTCGGCGTCGGTCGCGACATCAGCCAGCAACGCCGCGCGGAAAAAGACCTGCGCATGGCCGCCACGGTCTTCGAACACTCCACCTCGGCGATCCTGATCACCGACCCGGCCGGCTACATCGTCCAGGCCAACGAGGCGTTCAGCCGGGTCAGCGGCTACGCGGTGCGCGATGTCCTCGACCAGTTGCCGAGCATGCTCACCGTCGACGACCAGCAGGATTCGCACCTGCGCTACGTGCTCAAGCAACTGCACCAGCGCGGGACCTGGGAAGGCGAGGTGTGGCTCAAGCGGCGCAATGACGAACACTACCCGGCGTGGGTCGGCATCACCGCGGTGCTCGACGACGAGGGCGACCTGGCCAGCTACGTGTGCTTCTTCACCGACATCAGCGAGCGCAAGGCCAGCGAACAGCGCATCCACCGCCTGGCCTACTACGACGCCCTCACCCACCTGCCCAACCGCACGCTGTTCCAGGACCGCCTGTACACCGCGCTGCAGCAGGCCGAGCGACACAAGTCGTGGGTGGTGCTGATGTTCCTCGACCTCGACCGCTTCAAGCCGATCAACGACTCCCTCGGCCACGCCGCCGGCGACCGCATGCTCAAGGACATGGCCGAGCGCCTGCTCGATTGCGTCGACGACGACGACACCGTGGCACGCATGGGCGGCGACGAGTTCACCCTGCTCCTGCAGCCGCGGGCCACCCGCGAGATGGCGCTGAACCGCGCCATCCATGTCGCCGAGCAGATCCTCGGTAGCCTGGTGCGGCCGTTCGTCCTTGAGAACCGCGAGTTCTTCGTCACCGCCAGTGTCGGCATCGCCCTCAGCCCGCAGGACGGCAGCGAGCTGAGCCAGCTGATGAAGAACGCCGACACCGCGATGTACCACGCCAAGGAGCGCGGCAAGAACAACTTCCAGTTCTACCAGGCGGACATGAACGCCAGCGCCCTGGAACGCCTGGAGCTGGAGAGCGACCTGCGCCATGCCCTGGAGCAGAACGAGTTCATTCTTTATTACCAGCCGCAGTTCAGCGGCGACGGCAAGCGCCTGACCGGTGCCGAGGCGCTGCTGCGCTGGCGCCATCCGCAGCGCGGGCTGGTGCCGCCGGGCGACTTCATCCCGGTGATCGAGGAGCTCGGCCTGGTGGTGGACGTCGGCGACTGGGTCATCGCCGAGGCCTGCCGCCAGCTCAAGGTCTGGCACCAGGCGCGGGTGCGGGTCCCCAAGGTTTCGGTGAACATCTCGGCGCGGCAGTTCTCCGACGGCCAGTTGGGCAACCGCATTGCCAATATCCTCAAGGACACCGGCCTGCCGCCGGCGTGCCTGGAGCTGGAGCTGACCGAAAGCATCCTGATGCGCGAAGTGCACGAGGCCATGCAGATCCTCGACAGCCTGAAGAACCTCGGCCTGAGCATCGCGGTCGACGACTTCGGCACCGGCTACTCGTCGCTCAACTACCTCAAGCAGTTCCCCATCGACGTGCTGAAGATCGACCGCACCTTCGTCGACGGCCTGCCGGAAGGCGAGCAGGACGCGCAGATTGCCCGAGCGATCATCGCCATGGCCCACAGCCTCAACCTGGCGGTGATCGCCGAGGGCGTGGAAACCCACGAACAGCTGGAGTTCCTCCGCGAGCACGGCTGCGACGAGGTGCAGGGCTACCTGTTCGGCCGACCGATGCCGGCCAACCAGTTCGAAGCGCAATTCAGCAACGAAACCCTGTTCATGCTCGAATAGGGGCTGCTTGAGCCCCTTTTGTCCGCCAGATGATCCCCTTTCATATGCCAGACAAAAGTCTATGGGGTAGAATGCCGGCCTATTTCAGCCCGATCCTTGAGGACCGCCATGTTCAGCCGTGATTTGACCATTGCCAAGTACGACGCCGAGCTCTTCGAAGCCATGCAGCAGGAAGCCCAGCGCCAGGAAGAGCACATCGAGCTGATCGCTTCGGAAAACTACACCAGCCCAGCCGTGATGGAAGCGCAAGGCTCGGTTCTGACCAACAAGTACGCCGAAGGCTACCCAGGCAAGCGTTACTACGGTGGTTGCGAGTACGTCGACGTGGTCGAGCAACTGGCCATCGACCGTGCCAAGGAACTGTTCGGCGCCGACTACGCCAACGTCCAGCCGCACGCCGGTTCGCAAGCCAACGCCGCGGTCTACCTGGCCCTGCTGCAGGCCGGCGACACCATCTTGGGCATGAGCCTGGCCCACGGCGGTCACCTGACCCACGGCGCTGCCGTGAGCTCGTCGGGCAAGCTGTACAACGCCGTGCAGTACGGCATCGACGGCAACGGCCTGATCGACTACGACGAAGTCGAGCGCCTGGCGGTCGAGCACAAGCCGAAGATGATCGTTGCCGGTTTCTCGGCCTACTCGCAGGTCCTGGACTTCGCCCGCTTCCGCGCCATCGCCGACAAAGTGGGTGCCTACCTGTTCGTCGACATGGCCCACGTTGCCGGCCTGGTTGCCGCTGGCGTGTACCCGAACCCTGTTCCGTTCGCCGACGTGGTCACCACCACTACCCACAAGACCCTGCGTGGTCCGCGTGGCGGCTTGATCCTGGCCCGTGCCAACGCCGACATCGAGAAGAAGCTGAACTCCGCAGTCTTCCCGGGCGCCCAGGGCGGCCCGCTGGAGCACGTGATCGCCGCCAAGGCCATCTGCTTCAAGGAAGCGCTGCAGCCTGAGTTCAAGGCTTACCAGCAGCAAGTGGTGAAGAACGCCCAGGCCATGGCCAGCGTGTTCATCGAGCGTGGTTTCGACGTGGTGTCCGGCGGCACCCAGAACCACCTGTTCCTGCTCTCGCTGATCAAGCAGGAGATCTCTGGTAAAGATGCCGACGCCGCCCTGGGCCGCGCCTACATCACCGTGAACAAGAACTCCGTCCCGAACGACCCACGTTCCCCGTTCGTCACCTCGGGCCTGCGCTTCGGCACCCCGGCCGTGACCACTCGCGGCTTCAAGGAAACCGAGTGCAAGGAACTGGCCGGCTGGATCTGCGACATCCTCGCCGACCTGAACAACGAAGCGGTGATCGACGCCGTTCGCGAGAAGGTCAAGGCCATCTGCAAGAAGCTGCCGGTCTACGGCAACTGATTCAGGGCTGAACTGAAAAAACCGATGCCGGGTGACCGGCATCGGTTTTTTTATGGGACATCGGTTCTGGCCCTGTTGCGCAGAACCCGTAGGAGCGCGGCTTGCCCGCGAAGGCCTGCAAAGCAGGCCCATTCGGGACCGCTACGCGATCCTTTCGCGGGCAAGCCGCGCTCCTACGGGGATAACGTCAGGCCCGAAGATCGCGACCCAACGCCGCGAACCCCGCCCGGATCTTGTCTTCCGGCAACTCATCGGCAATGAACACCATCACGCTCTCACGCGCCTCGCCCTCGGCCCACTCGGTATCCCAGTCGAAGCCATACAGCTTCAGCACGCCCTGGAACACCAGGCGCCGCTCCTCGCCGGCGATGTTCAGCACGCCCTTGTAACGCAGCAACTGCTTGCCATGCGCCTCCAGCAGCGCGTTCATGAAGTCGCTGAGGCGATCGATATCCAGCGGCGTTTCCGTGCGCAGGACCAGGCTGGAAATGCGGTCCGGCGTGCTCGTCCCGGTGACAGGCCGCAGGAGCATCCCGCCGCCCAGGTCGGCATTGAGATTGAAGCCGCGCACATCCAGCAATTCGGCCAGGTCGATACGGCCATGCTCCACCACCCGTACCGGCGCGCGGCGGTTGATCCGCCCCAGCCGCGCGGTCAGTGCCTCGACCGTGGCCTCGTCCACCAGGTCGGTCTTGCTCAGCAGCAAGCGGTCGGCGAAACCGACCTGGGCCTGGGCGATGGCCTGGGTCAGGTGCAGCTCGGCATGCGCGGCATCGACCAGGGTGATGATGCCGTCGAGGATGTAGCGCTCGCGCAGTTCCTCGTCGATGAAGAAGGTCTGCGCCACCGGCGCCGGATCGGCCAGGCCGGTGCACTCGATCACCAGGCGGTCGAAGGCGATCTCGCCGCTGTCCAGGCGCTCCAGCAGGAGGAACAGGGCCTTGGTCAGGTCGGTGTGGATGCTGCAGCAGACGCAGCCGTTGGCCAGGGTCATGACCTCGACCGGCGCGTCGCCGAGCAACTGGCTGTCGATGCCGGCATCGCTGAATTCGTTTTCGATGACGGCGATTTTCAGGCCGTGCTCGGCCTTGAGGATATGCCGCAGCAAGGTGGTCTTGCCGGCACCCAGAAAGCCGCTGAGCACGGTCACGGGAATGGGGGAATGCACGCGGGAAATTCTCCTGACGCTGAAAATGACTGTGGGAGCCCGGCGCACCGGACTCCCACAGGTGTGTCACTGACTCAAGCGCGGCCTTTCAACAGCACTTGGGCCCACCCTTGCCACCGTAACGGGCTTCCTGGCGTTCGCGGAAGAACGCCTCGTAGCTCATCACCGGTTTGTCCGGGTGCTTGGTCTGCATGTGCTCGACATAGTTGTCGTAGTCGGGCATGCCGACCATCAGGCGGGCTGCCTGCCCCAGGTACTTACCCAGTCGACCCAGGTCGTTGAACATGTTTGCAGTCCTCGATCATGCGTCCGGCAGAGCCTGGAACGGGGTTTCCTTGTCGCTGCGCTCTTTCTTGCCGAGGGCGGCATAGCCGACCTTGAGCGCGAAGAACAGCACGCTGAAGACCACGACCAGGAACAGCACGGTCAGGGTCGCGTTGGTGTAGGCGTTGAAGATCACGTGCTGCATCTGCCCGATGTCCTTGGCCGGCGCCAGGACCTGACCGGCTTCCAGCGCGGTGCTGTACTTCTTGGCCAGGGCCAGGAAGCCCACGGCCGGGTTCGGGTCGAACAGCTTGATCAGGCCGGCGGTGGTGGTGCAGATCAGCAACCACACGGCCGGTACCAGGGTGACCCAGATGTAGCGCTGGCGCTTCATCTTGATCAGGACCACAGTGCCGAGCATCAGGGCGATACCGGCGAGCATCTGGTTGGAGATGCCGAACAGCGGCCACAAGGTGTTGATGCCGCCCAGCGGATCGATCACGCCCTGGTACAGCAGATAGCCCCAGAGTGCCACGCAACCGGCGGTGGCGAGCAGGTTGGCGCCCCACGACTCGGTACGTTTCAGCGCCGGGACGAAGCTGCCCAGCAGGTCCTGGAGCATGAAGCGGCCGGCACGGGTACCGGCGTCCACCGCGGTGAGGATGAACAGCGCCTCGAACAGGATCGCGAAGTGGTACCAGAAGGCCATGGTGTTTTCACCCGGCAGCACCTGGTGGAGGATCTGCGCGATACCCACCGCCAGGGTCGGCGCACCGCCGGCACGGGCCAGGATGGTGTGCTCGCCGATGTCGCGGGCGGTCGCTTCCAGTTGTTCCGGGGTGATGCTGAAGCCCCAACTGCTGACGGTCTGCGCCACCGACACGACGTCGGCACCGACCACCGCCGCCGGGCTGTTCATGGCGAAGTACACGCCCGGCTCGATCACCGAAGCGGCCACCATGGCCATGATGGCGACGAACGACTCCATGAGCATGCCGCCGTAGCCGATGTAGCGGGCGTTCACTTCGTTGTCCAGCAGCTTCGGCGTGGTCCCCGAGGAGATCAGCGCGTGGAAGCCGGACACCGCGCCGCAGGCGATGGTGATGAACAGGAACGGGAACAGGGTGCCTTTCCACACCGGACCGGTGCCGTCGGTGAACTGGGTCAGCGCCGGCATTTTCAGCTCGGGGGCGATGATCAGGATGCCGATGGCCAGGCCGACAATGGTGCCGATCTTGAGGAAGGTCGACAGGTAGTCACGCGGCGCCAGCACCAGCCACACCGGCAGCACCGCGGCGACGAAGCCGTAGCCCACCAGCATCCAGGTGATCTGCACACCGGTGAAGGTGAACGCCGGGCCCCACACCGGATCCGCGGCGATCTGGCCCCCCAGCCAGATCGACAGCAGCAGCAGGACCACGCCGATCACCGAGATCTCGCCGATATGCCCCGGGCGGATATAGCGCATGTAGATGCCCATGAACATCGCGATCGGGATGGTCGCCATGACCGTGAACATGCCCCATGGGCTTTCCGCCAGGGCCTTGACCACGATCAGCGCCAGCACCGCGAGGATGATGATCATGATCAGGAAGCAGCCGAACAGGGCGATGGTTCCGGGAATCCGGCCCATCTCCTCGCGCACCATGTCGCCCAGGGAGCGGCCGTTGCGGCGGGTGGAGAGGAACAGCACCATGAAGTCCTGCACCGCGCCGGCCAGGACCACACCGGCGATCAGCCACAGGGTGCCGGGCAGGTAGCCCATCTGCGCGGCGAGCACCGGGCCGACCAGCGGGCCGGCGCCGGCGATGGCAGCGAAATGGTGACCGAAGAGGATGTGCTTGTTGGTCGGGACATAGTCCAGGCCATCGTTGTTGAGCACCGCGGGCGTGGCCCGGCGCGGGTCCAGTTGCATCACCTTGGTGGCGATGAACAGGCTGTAGTAACGGTACGCGACCAGGTAGATCGCCACCGAGGCGACGACAATCCACAAGGCATTGATGGCTTCGCCACGCCGCAGGGCAACCACCCCGAGCGCGCAGGCCCCTAGTACTGCCAGCGCCAGCCAGGGGATATGGCGGGCCAGGCTATTATTGTTGTTCATGGTTCGCTTCCAGCTAGTGGATAAAAGATAGCCCCCGGAGTCTAGCGAGACTCACTGGAAAGGCCAGCCCCAACGTTGGTCTAGAGCCTCCAGAGCCCATGGCCACCACGCAAGATTGCGCCCCTCGGCAGACGCTGGCAAGGGCTGCGCTATAGTTCACAGGTCCCCCCCGGAGGCCTGAACATGAACGAGCAAAACGACCGTCGCCGCTTCAAACGCATTGCCTTCGACGCCCCCACCGAATTGATCCAGGGTGCCCGGCGCTGGCCGGTCGAGCTGATCGATATTTCCTTCAAGGGCCTGCTGGTCGAGGCCCCCGCCGCCTGGGACGCCGACGGCGAGCAACCCTTCGAGGCCGAAATCCACCTGGACCAGGACGCGAAGGTGGTGATGCAGGTGCAACTGCGCCATCTGGACAACGCGCAACTGGGTTTCGTCTGCCTGTATATCGATATCGTCTCGATGGAACATTTGCGCCGCATCGTGGAGCTGAACCTGCCTGACCGCACCGAGTTGATGCGCGAACTCCACGAATTGATCGAAGTTTAAAAACTTTTAGCCTGCTATCGATTCACCCGGCCCCGCCTTTCCTGTCCACCTCGACAGCTTTTTTCGCGCTGTACACGGTTTTTTCGTCGCCGTGATACAGCGCGCCCGCCTACTTGGAACGATTGATGCACAGTATAAAAGGCCGAATCAATGGCCCTACTGTTTCTGAGCTAATCGATAAATTGTATACAATTGTGCTGGCAATCGAATGCACTGAGTGTCTACAGTAGCGCCACAACAATAAAACAGAGACCCATGCTCCCATGAACACGTCCGCATCCAGCACGTCTCCAGCGCAACGTCCCGAGGACGAGAACCTCGGTCTCGGCGCCAACCTGGCCTATGGTCTGCAACACGTCTTGACGATGTATGGCGGTATCGTCGCCGTACCCCTGATTCTCGGCCAGGCGGCCGGGCTGACACCGGCGGAGATCGGCCTGCTGATCGCCGCGTCGCTGTTCGCCGGGGGTCTGGCAACGCTTCTGCAAACCCTCGGCCTGCCGTTCTTCGGCTGTCAGTTGCCGCTGGTCCAGGGTGTCTCGTTCGCCGGTGTCGCGACCATGGGCGCGATCATCAGCACCGAAGGCGGCGGTGGCCTGCCGGGCGTGCTCGGTGCGGTCATGGCGGCGTCGTTCATCGGCTTCCTGATCACCCCGATCTTCTCGCGCATCACCAAGTTCTTCCCGCCACTGGTGACCGGTATCGTCATCACCACCATCGGCCTGACCCTGATGCCGGTCGCGGCACGCTGGGTGATGGGCGGCAACAGCAAGTCGCCGGACTTCGGCAGCATGGCCAACATCGGCCTGGCGGCGCTGACCTTCGGTATCGTGCTGGCCCTGAGCAAGCTCGGTAGCGCGGCGATCTCGCGGCTGTCGATCCTCCTGGCGATGGTCATCGGTACCCTGATCGCCTGGTCGCTGGGCATGGCCGACTTCAGCAAGGTGATGGAAGGCCCGCTGGTGGCGCTGCCCTCGCCGTTCCACTTCGGCATGCCGACCTTCCACATCGCGGCGATCCTGTCGATGTGCATCGTGATCATCGTGACCCTGGTGGAAACCTCGGCGGACATTCTCGCCGTCGGTGAAATCATCGACACCAAGGTCGATTCGCGCCGCCTCGGCGACGGCCTGCGCGCCGACATGGCGTCGAGCATCCTGGCGCCGATCTTCGGTTCCTTCACCCAGAGCGCCTTTGCCCAGAACGTCGGCCTGGTCGCCGTGACCGGGGTCAAGAGCCGCTACGTGGTCGCCACCGGCGGGGTCATCCTGGTGGTCCTCGGCCTGCTGCCGATCATGGGCCGGGTGATTGCCGCGGTGCCGACCTCGGTCCTCGGTGGCGCTGGTATCGTCCTGTTCGGCACCGTGGCCGCCAGCGGTATCCGCACCCTGTCCAAGGTCGAGTACAAGAACAACATGAACCTGATCATCGTCGCCGCCTCCCTGGGCTTCGGCATGATCCCGATCGCCGCGCCGAACTTCTACGATCACTTCCCGCGCTGGTTCGAGACCATCTTCCACTCGGGTATCAGTTCCGCTGCGATCATGGCCATTGCCCTGAACCTGCTGTTCAACCACCTCAAGGCCGGCAACTCCGACCAGCAGTCGGTGTTCGCTGCCGGTTACGAGCGCACGGTGGTGTACTCCGATATCTCCGCCCTGCGTGATGGCGACTACTTCAAGGACGGCAAGCTGTTCGATGCCGACGGCAAGGAAATCCCGATGGTCACCGAAGGAGAACATGGCGGAACAGGCTCGCGACGATCAGCCGTCGCCGAACACTGACGACACGCCAGACCCCCGGGGGCCGATGCGCAAGCATCGGCCCCTTTTCATTGATTGGCGCGCGCACATTTCCTTCAACAATCCGACGGAGCGATATGGCACTGTGCCTTTACCGGTCTATCGTCATCGGGCCGATATGGAACACCACCTCACATGGAACAGGGAGAGCGTGAACATGACTTATGTGCGCAAGGATTTGTGGAACCTCGGCGAGACCTGGAACCCGACGCTGCTGTGGTATGCGAAGGCCGTCCGCGAGCTGCAGTCGCGTCCGCTGAACGACCCCACCAGCTGGCGTTTTCTCGCCGCGATCCATGGCTTCGACGCGAGCATCTGGGAAACCGAAGGCTATTACGACAAGAAGGTCGACAAACTGCCGAGCCTGAAGGACCGCGAGCTGTACTGGAACCAGTGCCAGCACCAGTCCTGGTACTTCCTGCCGTGGCACCGTCCGTACCTGCTGTCCTTCGAGGAGATCGTCCGCGCCGCGGTGGTCAAGCTCGGCGGCCCGGCTGACTGGGCCCTGCCGTACTGGAACTACGACGAGTACCAGACCCGTCCGGAAACCCTCGGACTGCCGGAAGAGTTCTACAGCGAAACCCTGCCCGACGGCACGCCGAACCCTCTGGCGCTGCCGGTAGTGCTGCGCTTCGGCTCACAGAAGGACGGCATCATCCGACTGAACCCGGCAAAGCTCGATCTGACAGCCGCATTCAACGAAGACCAGTTCACCCGCAAGGAGAATGGCGGTTCTCCTGGCTTCGGTGGCCCGTCTACCGGCTTCAACCACAACGCCGGCCATCCCAGCGGCCTGCTGGAATCCAGCCCGCACAACTTCGTGCATACCATGGTCGGTGGCGACAACGGCCTGCCGGTCAAGGATCCGGCTTTCCGTGCGGGGCTGATGTCCGATCCGGACACCGCCGGCCTCGATCCGGTGTTCTGGCTGCACCACGCCAACATCGACCGTCTCTGGCAGATCTGGCTGAACCGCGACCCGAGCCACCACAACTCGACCAAGCCCAAGTTCGTCGATGGTCCACCCCTGGGCCGCCCGTTCATCCTGCCGACGGTGAACGGCGAAAGTCGCTTCTGGAAGGTCCATGAAACGCTGGAGCTCAAGGATCAGCCTTATACCTATGAAAGTTTCTATGACCCGGTACCGAAGGCACCGCAAGAAAAACTGGCAGCAGCGGCATTCGTCGCTCAACCGACGGTAGCGGCCGTGGACGAACCCGAAGTCGAAGTCGAACTGATCGGCGCCAACAGTGACACCTTGAAGCTGGTGGGACGCAAGGGCGATACCAGGGTGCATCTGGACAAATCGGGGCTGGCCAAGGTATCCCGACGTCTCGCGGCCAAGAGCCTGGTGGCGGAGAACGCCATCGCGCCCAAGCATGAGCGGATCTTCCTCAACCTGGAAAACATCCGTGGCCAGCGCAACGCGGTGCTGATCGACGTCTACGTCAACCTGCCGCAAGGCGAGCAACCGGACGCGCATCCGGAACTGCACGCGGGTTCGGTCTCGCTGTTCGGCGTCTCGTCGGCCAGCGACGTCAACACCAGCCACGGCGGCAGCGGTCTCAGCGCTTCGCTGGAGATCACCCAGGTGATCGAGGTGCTGCGCCAGGGTGGCGACCTGGATCTGGCCCACCTGCAGGTCAGCCTGTTCCCGGACCAGAACCTGTTCGACGGCGATGACATCACGGTCGGCCGCATCAGCATTTACCGCCAAGGCGAGTGACGATGGATGTCAGGCTGACCACCGCCTGGCTGCACAGCCCCTGGCCGTGGCTGGCGACCGCCAGCCTGGCCGGGTGGGCCGCATTGGTGGCGGCGCCGACACAATCGGCGCTGCCCGACTTCTGCGGGTCCATCGCCGGCGTGCTCTCCGCGCTGGGCTGGCGCGGCGTCACCCAGGCGCTGTCCCTCGATCCGCTGGGGCTGCTGCTGGCCTGGTGGATGATGCTGCTGGCGATGATGCCGCCCCTGTTGGCCGCGCCCCTGGACTACCTGTGGCAACGCAGTCTGCCACGGCGCCGTCCGCTGGCCGTGGCGCTGTTCCTGTGCGGCTACGTACTGGTGTGGAGCCTGGCCGGCCTGCTGCTGACCGGGCTGTCCATCGGGCTGAAACTACTCACGGGCGACAACGGCGGATACGCGGCACTGTTGGCACTGGGAGTCGTCCTGTTCTGGCAGGCGACACCGGTCAAGCAACAGGCGCTGAACCACTGTCACTACCTGCCACGGATTTCCGCGTTCGGCTGGGCCATGGTCCGCGACTGCCTGCGCTACGGGGTGGTCAAGGGCAACTGGTGCATCGCCGCCTGCTGGCCGTTGATGTTACTGCCGATGCTGGTGGAGCAAGGGCATTTGCCGCTGATGCTGGTCGGCATGCTCTGGCTGGTGCATGAGCGCCAACGCCTGGGGCGCCAGGCGGCATGGCGCTGGCCGTTACCCTTGCCTCAGCGCCTCACCATCGCGACCTCGCCACAGCTGACGAAGTACCGCTCCAGCCGCAGCAAACCTGTCGCCGCCAGCGTCCCCGCCAGGCGGTGAACCTGCAACCAGGCCCGCGGACAATCGTCGCGGGCCTGCGCGCGGGCAGGCCCTGCTCCGCTCACTCCTCGAACAGCGCGTCGAGGGCTTGTTCCAGACGGGTTACGGCGATCACCTGAAGACCCGCCGGCGCCTCCTTCGGCGCGTTGCCCTTGGGCACGATGGCGCGCTTGAAGCCGTGCTTGGCCGCTTCCTTCAGGCGCTCCTGGCCGCTCGGCACCGGCCGCACCTCGCCGGACAGACCGACTTCGCCGAACACCAGCAGGCCCTGGGACAGCGGCCGGTTGCGCAGGCTCGACATCACGGCGGCGAGCAGGGCCAGGTCGGAGGCGGTCTCCAGCACCTTGACCCCGCCGACCACGTTGAGGAACACGTCCTGATCGTGGGTAGGAATGCCGCCGTGGCGGTGCAGGACCGCCAGAAGCATGGCCAGGCGGTTCTGGTCCAGGCCCAGGGTGACCCGTCGCGGGTTGGCCAGATGGCTGTCGTCCACCAGCGCCTGGACCTCCACCAGCATCGGCCGGGTGCCTTCCCAGGTGGCCATGACCACGCTGCCCGGTACCGCCTCCTGAGCCCGGGTGAGGAAGATCGCCGACGGGTTGGAGACTTCCTTCAGGCCACGGTCGGTCATGCCGAACACGCCCAGTTCGTTGACCGCGCCAAAGCGGTTCTTCACCGCGCGCAACAGGCGCAGGCGGCCATCGGACTCGCCCTCGAAATACAGCACGGTGTCGACCATGTGCTCCAGTACCCGCGGACCGGCCAGGGCGCCTTCCTTGGTCACGTGGCCGACGAGGAAGATCGCCGTGCCGCTCTGCTTGGCGTAGCGCACCAGCAGCGCGGCGCTCTCGCGGACCTGAGCGACGCCGCCGGGGGCGGATTGCAGCTGCTCGGTGAAGATGGTCTGGATCGAGTCGATCACCATGACCTTGGGTTTTTCGCTGCGCGCGGTGGCGATGATGCTTTCGATGCAGGTCTCGGTCATCACCCGCAACTGATCCAGCGGCAGGCCCAGGCGACGCCCGCGCATCGCCACCTGCTGCTGGGATTCCTCGCCGGTGACGTACAGCGCCGGCATGCGCGTGGCGATATGGCAGAGGGTCTGCAGGAGGATGGTGGACTTGCCGATGCCGGGGTCGCCGCCGATCAGCACCACCGAACCGTCCACCAGGCCGCCGCCGAGAACGCGGTCGAGCTCGGCGCTGGCGGTGGAGAAACGCGGGATCTCCTCGATGGAGACCTCGGCGAGGGTCTTGATCTGCGCCTGCTGCCCGGCCCAGCCGGTACGCCCGCTGGGCGCTGCGGCGCCGCCGCTCTCGATCATGGTCTCGGTCAGGGTGTTCCAGGCGCCGCACTCGCCGCACTGGCCGGCCCATTTGGGAAAGGTCGCGCCGCACTCGGTGCAGCCGTACAAGCGCTTGGCCTTGGCCATGGGCAATCTCCTGGAAAAAGTCGCCATGATAGCCGCCGTGCCGGGACGGGTGCCAATCGCGACAAAACCATTGGCTATGAGCGCGGTCATTTGCAGTCGACGCAGCGCATGAAGCGGCCGGCTGAATTACACTGCGTTGACCCTTTCAATTGTTACAAGGAATAAACCATGGGCCTGATCAGTGAATTCAAAGCCTTTGCGGTCAAGGGCAATGTCGTCGACATGGCCGTCGGTATCATCATCGGCGCGGCGTTCGGCAAGATCGTTTCATCTTTTGTCGGCGATGTGGTGATGCCGCCCATAGGTTTGTTGGTTGGCGGAGTGGACTTCAGTGACCTGGCGATCACGCTGAAGGCCGCCGAAGGCGATGCGCCGGCGGTGATGCTGGCCTATGGCAAATTCATCCAGACCATCATCGACTTCGTGATCGTGGCCTTCGCGATCTTCATGGGTGTGAAAGTGATCAACCGGCTGAAGCGTGAAGAAGCAGTGGCACCGTCCGTACCGCCGGCGCCTACTCCGCAGGAGACCTTGCTGACCGAGATTCGCGATCTGTTGAAGGCTCAGAACAACAAGCCTTGAGATTTTTGGGGCCGCTATGCGGCCCTTCGCGGTGGTTCGTCACACGACAAGCCGCGCTCCTACAAAATCCGCGTATCCGCGCTGCACTGGTAGGAGCGTGGCTTGTCGTGTGACGAACCACCGCGAAGGACCGCAAGGCGGTCCCAATGACTCTCACCAGTAAGTCTCGACCGCCACCTGCCCCGGCCGCCGGCTCAGGCTCAGGTTCAACTCCCTGGCCTTCAGCACCTTGCGCGTATCGTCGATCATCTCGGGGTTGCCACAGAGCATCACCCGCGAATGCTCCGGAATCAGCTCCAGTCCGGCCGCCCGCTCCAGTTCGCCGTTCTCGATCAGCGTGGTGATCCGCCCGTTCAGCGCCCCCGGATGCTGCTCGCGGGTCACCACCGGAATGAACTGCAGCTTGCCGGCGTATTCCGCCAGGTAGTCGCGCTGCTCCAGGCCGGCGATCAGGTCCAGATAGGCCAGCTCGCGGGCCTCGCGCACCGAATAGACCAGCTTGATCCGCTCGAAGCGCTCCCAGGCCTCGAAGTCCTGCAGGATCGAGAGGAACGGGGCGATCCCGGTACCGGTCGCCAGCAGCCACAGGTCGCGGCCGTCGACGAAGCGATCGAGGGTCAGGTAGCCGAACGCCTGGCGGTCGATCAGCAGTTCGTCGCCTTCGCGCAGGCGACTCAGCTCACTGGTGAACTCGCCGCCCGGCACCACGATGGAATAGAAGTCCAGGTGCTCGTCGAACGGTGACGACACCATCGAATAGGCGCGCCAGACCACGCTGCCATCGGCCTTGGTCACGCCCAGGCGGGCGAACTGGCCGGCGCGAAAGCGGAAGCCGGCATCGCGGGTGGTGCGCAGGCTGAAGAGGCTGGGGGTCAGCGGCTGGACATCGAGGAGGGTTTGGCGGGTGTATTTCTCCGCGCTGGCAGTCATGGTTCGCTCCACAAATCGGGTGCGCCCAGTGTCGCGCAAAGCCATCAGAATAAACACCGCCGGTTTGTAGGCCTTGTGTGAAAAACCTCAGCGCACGGCAAACAATCCGTTACATCAACTATCCTTCGTCGGCCATGACATAGGTCAACTTATAGCGAAAAAAACCAATCGCACTGTAGGACAATTCCTATACTGACAAAGCCGCAGCGGAAAACTTGGATCCATGCACAGGGAGCAACCCGTCAATGCCGCACTGGAAGCAAGAGCAGCTCGAAAGCCTGATCGGCGAACGGGATCCTGAGCGCATCTTCGAAACCGCGCTGTCCCTGGCCGAGCAGTTGGGCATGGAATACCTCGGCCTGGTGGTGCAGAGCCAGGCGAGCGGCCTCACCCCCCAGTACCTGATGTACAACAACTTCTCCGCCGAGTGGAATGCGTTGTACCAGGAGCGCAACTACCTCACCCAGGACCCGACCTTCCACCATTGCCGTCACTCGCTGATCCCGCTGCTGTGGGAAGACGCGGTGTTCGAACAGACCCCGCAACTGCGCGAAGAGGCCAAGGCCAATGGCCTCACCCATGGCTGGAGCCAGGCCGCCCACGATATCCGTGGCAACAACAGCGTGCTCAGCCTGGCGCGCAGCGAAAACGCTATCAGCGTAGCCGAGTTCTATGACAAGACCGGCCAGGCCCTGTGGCTGTGCAATGTCATGCACACGGTCATGCTCGAATGCATCAATCCGCTGCAACCCAATGGTTTCGGCCTGTCCGAACGCGAGCGCGAAGTGCTGAAATGGTCCGCCGCCGGCAAGACCGCCTCGGACATCGCCTGCATCCTCACCCTGTCGCAGAGCACGGTGAATTTCCATATCCGCAGCGTCATTTCCAAGATGCACGCCAACAACAAGGCCGGCGCCGTGGCCATCGCCGCCATGCACGGACTGCTGTGACCCCGCTAGACCGCAAAGCCCTGTAGAATCGGCGCCTGTCTGTCACTGCCCGGCAGTGCACACCCATGCCCCAGAGCCTCGACCCATGCCTTTGCTGACCAGCCCCTTCGCCCACCTCGACCTGATCCGCCAGCCCGACTACGCCAACGATCCCCTGCAAGCCTTCGACGCCGCCGACGAATACCTGCTGGAACACCTGGCCGAGCAGGACCTGCCCGTTGGTGCCCGGGTGCTGGTCCTCAACGACAGTTTCGGCGGCCTGGCCATCAGCCTGCGCGAGCGCTTCGCGGTGACCAGCAGCGGCGATTCCTTCCTCGCTCGCCTGGGCCTGGAAAAGAACCTGCCGCGCAACGACCAGCCCTGGGACAGCGTGCCCTTCGTGCCGGCCAGCGCGCCGTGCCCGGGACCGTTCGACTACGTCCTGGTGCGGGTGCCGAAGACCCTGGCCTTGCTCGAAGAGCAGCTGATTCGCCTGCAAAGCCAGCTGGCGCCGGGCGCCCGCGTGGTCGCCGGGGCGATGATCAAGCACCTGCCACGGGCCGCCGGGGATCTGCTGGAACAGTACATCGGGCCGATGCAGGCCTCGCTGGCGCAGAAGAAGGCGCGCCTGCTGGTCGCCACCTTCGAGGCGAAGGCGCCCGCGCAGTCGCCCTACCCGACCCGCTACCGCCTGGACAAGCCGGCCCTGGAGCTGGTCAACCATGCCAACGTGTTCTGCCGCGAAGGGCTGGACATCGGCACCCGCGCGTTTCTCCCGCACCTGCCGCGCAACCTCGGCAGCGCCCGCGTAGCAGACCTCGGCTGCGGCAATGGCGTGCTGGCGATCGCCAGTGCCCTGGACAACCCGCAGGCGCACTACACCCTGGTGGACGAATCCTATATGGCGGTGCAGTCCGCCATGGAGAACTGGCGTGCGGCCCTCGGCGAGCGGGAGGCGGAGATCCACGCGGCGGACGGCCTGGACGGGCAGCCGGCGAACTCGCTGGACGTGGTGCTGTGCAACCCGCCGTTCCACCAGCAGCAGGTGGTCGGCGACTTCCTCGCCTGGCGCATGTTCCAGCAGGCCCGCGAGGCGCTGGTGGTGGGTGGGGCGCTGTATATCGTGGGTAACCGTCATCTGGGTTATCACACCAAGCTGGCGCGCCTGTTCCGCGGGGTGGAGCAGGTGGCGGCGACGCCGAAGTTCGTGATCCTCAAGGCCCGGAAATAAAACGCGAAGAAATTGCGCTGCTTCTTGTAGGAGCTGGCTTGCCTGCGATGGACCGCAAAGCGGTCCCAGACCTCACTGCTGTCTGGGACCGCTTTGCGGTCCATCGCAGGCAAGCCAGCTCCTACGTGCTTAGCCCCGCCGCACTCATGAACATCCGCATCAGCCACGCCAGCACCGCCAGGCTCGCCACGCTCAGCGTCCAGATCAGCGCCAGCCAGCCCAGCCGTTGCCACAGCGGCTTCTTCTCCGGTTCGAAGGTATCGTCGCCTTTCATGCGCTGAACCCTCCTAGTGATAACCATGTTCATGGGTCACCTTGCCGCGGAACACGTAGTAGCTCCAGAAGGTGTAGCCGAGGATGAACGGCAGGATGAACAGCGTGCCGACCAGCATGAAGCCCTGGCTCTGCGGCGGCGCGGCAGCGTCCCAGATCGAGATCGATGGCGGGATGATGTTCGGCCACAGGCTGATGCCCAGGCCGCTGTAGCCGAGGAAGATCAGCACCAGGGTGAGCAGGAACGGCGTGTAGTGGGCGTTGCGCTTCACCGCCTGGAGCAGGCCGTAGAAGGTCACCAGGACCAGCAGCGGCACCGGCATGAACCAGAGCAGGTTGGGCATGGTGAACCAGCGCTCGGCGATCTTCGGATAGGCCAGCGGCGTCCACAGGCTGACGATGCCGATCACCAGCAGCAATACCAGCGCCAGCGGCCGACCGAGGTTGTGCATCTGCTCCTGGAGCTTGCCTTCGGTCTTCATGATCAGCCAGGTGCAGCCGAGCAGCGCGTAGGCGACGATCAGGCCGAGGCCGCTGAAGATGCTGAAGGGCGTCAGCCAGTCGAGGGTGCCGCCGGCATACTGCCGATCGACCACCTTGAAGCCCTCGATGAAGGCACCCAGGGCCACGCCCTGGAAGAAGGTCGCGGTCAGCGAGCCCCAGATGAATGCCTTGTCCCACAGATGGCGCTTGTCGGCCTTGGCCTTGAAGCGGAACTCGAAGGCCACGCCACGGAAGATCAAGCCCACCAGCATCAGCATCAACGGCAGGTACAGCGCCGACAGCACCACCGAGTAGGCCAGCGGGAAGGCGCCGAACAATCCCGCCCCGCCCAGCACCAGCCAGGTCTCGTTACCGTCCCAGACCGGCGCCACGGTGTTCATCATCACATCGCGATCCTGCTCGCCCTTGATGAAGGGGAAGAGGATGCCGATGCCCAGGTCGAAACCGTCCATGACCACGTACATCATCACGCCGAAGATGATGATCACGGCCCAGATCAGCGCAAGATCGATTCCCATGGTTCAGTGTCCTTCTTTGGTCAGGCTGACGTCGCGGACGTCGTGATCGTCTTTCGCCGCCGACAGCGGCCGCGCCGGAGTACGGGGCTGGCCAGGGCCGCCGGGGTTGGTCTCGTTGCCTTCGCCGGTCTTCGGTCCCTTGCGCACCAGGCGCATCATGTAGCCCAGGCCCGCGCCGAACAGGGCGAAGTACACCACCACGAACATGACCAGGGTGAAACCGAGCTGCGCGTAGCTGTGGTTGGAGGCGCCATCGGCGGTGCGCATCAGGCCGTAGACCACCCACGGCTGACGGCCGACTTCGGTGGTGAACCAGCCGGCGAGGATCGCGATCAAGCCGGACGGCCCCATCCACAGGGTCAGGTAGAGGAACGGCCGCGAGCTGTACAGGGTGCCGCGCTTGCGCAGCCAGAGGCTCCACAGGCCGACGAAGATCATCAGCATGCCGAGCCCGACCATGATGCGGAACGACCAGAACACCACGGTGGAATTGGGCCGGTCCTCAGGCGGGAAGTCCTTCATCGCCGGCACTTGCTTGTCCAGGCTGTGGGTCAGGATCAGGCTGCCCAGGGCCGGGATCTCCAGCTTGAAGCGGGTGGTCTCGGCCTGCATGTCGGGAATGCCGAAGAGGATCAGCGGGGTCGGTTCGTCGCCGACGTTTTCCCAATGCCCCTCGATGGCGGCGATCTTCACCGGCTGGTGCTTGAGGGTGTTGAGGCCGTGAAAATCGCCGATCACCGCCTGGATCGGGGCGACGATCAGGGCCATCCACATGGCCATCGAGAGCATCTTGCGGATCGCCGGGTTGTCGCGCCCGCGCAGCAGGTGCCAGGCCGCCGAGGCGCCGACGAAGAAGGCGGTGGCGACGAAGGCGGCGGTGGCCATGTGCATCAGGCGGTAGGGGAACGACGGGTTGAAGATCACCGCCAGCCAGTCCACCGGAATCACCCGGCCATCGACGATCTCGAAGCCCTGGGGCGTCTGCATCCAGCTGTTGGAGGCGAGGATCCAGAAGGTCGAGACCAGCGTGCCGAGAGCCACCATCACCGTGGAGAAGAAATGCAGGCCACGGCCGACGCGATTCCAGCCGAAGAGCATGACGCCGAGGAAACCGGCCTCGAGGAAGAATGCGGTGAGCACCTCGTAGGTCAGCAGGGGCCCGGTCACCGCGCCGGCGAAGTCGGAGAAGCGGCTCCAGTTGGTGCCGAACTGGTAGGCCATGACCAGCCCGGAGACCACGCCCATGCCGAAGTTGACGGCGAAGATCTTCGACCAGAAGTGGTAGAGGTCGCGGTAGACCGCTTCGTTGGTTTTCAGCCAGAGGCCTTCGAGCACCGCCAGGTAGCTGGCGAGACCGATGGTGATGGCAGGGAACAGGATGTGAAAGGACACGGTGAACGCGAACTGCATTCGGGCGAGATCGAGGGCCTCTGATCCGAACATGGTGCTTCCTCTGTCAGGTAATCCGGCGTCAGGGTCCGTTGCCTTGACGCCAACTGCCCCCGTGGTGGTTGAGTGCAACCTGTTCGAATTGTTCTGAAAAATTTCCCACCCCAGGGATCGGCGGCCCGCAGGCCCGTCGTCGAGCGGATCGTTGCAGCGGCAACTATTGATCCAGGTCAATGACAGGGAGAAAGGATAGTCCCGAACCCTGCGCGCGGTTGTGTGGTTGATTGCCGCGTGACCGGTTGCCTCACCCTCTTTACGAAAATGTGAAACGGTGCGCTCAGCGAACGGCATCGGCGTTTCCTGCAACCTTTTGTTACAGCCAGGTGTTACGCTGCCACACCCCGTCCCCATGAAGACTGCGCCTTCGCCCATGTCCGCCACGGCTCCGTTGCTGCTTCGTCGTCACCGTCCCTTCCTGTCGTTCTGGCTGGCCCGGGTGTTCACCGCCAGCGGCTTCCAGATGCTCACCGTGGCCATCGGCTGGCACCTCTACCAGTTGACCGGCAATGTCCTCGACCTGGGTCTGGTCGGCCTGGTGGAGTTCGCCCCGCGGGTACTGTTCATGCTGCACACCGGGCATGTCGCCGACCGCTACGACCGGCGTCGCGTCGCCGCGCTGTGCCAGAGCCTGCAGGCGCTGATCGCCCTGGCGCTGGCGCTGGCCAGCAGCAGCGACTCGGTGACTCGCGAGCTGATCTTCATCCTCGCCTTCCTCCTCGGCGCCGCCCGTTCGTTCGAGATGCCGGCGACCCAGGCGCTGCTGCCCAACGTGGTGCCGCCGGAGCTGTTCCCGCGGGCGGTGGCGGCGTCGGCCTCGGCGATGCAGTCGGCGACCATCGTCGCCCCGGCCCTGGGCGGTTTTCTCTATGCCTTCGGCAGCGTCTGGGTGTACGGGCCGACGGTGTGCCTGTACCTCATCGCCTGCTGCCTGACCCTCAGCCTGACCTCACGGCAGACCCCGCTGGCCCAGGGCCGCGCCAGCATCGAATCGCTGCTGGCGGGGATCCGCTTCATCCGCAGCCGCCCGGATATCCTCGGGGCGATCTCCCTCGATCTGTTCGCCGTGCTGCTGGGTGGCGCCACCGCGTTGTTGCCGGTGTTCGCCAAGGACATCCTGCTCACCGGCCCCTGGGGCCTGGGCCTGCTGCGCTCGGCACCGGCGGTGGGGGCGTTGCTGATGTCGCTGTGGCTGGCGCGCTTCCCGGTGGAGCGCAAGGTCGGGCGGGTGATGTTCACCGCGGTCGGGGTGTTCGGCGTGGCGACCATCGCCTTCGGCCTGTCCACCTCGTTCTGGTTCTCCCTGGCGGTGCTGGCCGTGCTCGGCGCGGCCGACATGATCAGCATGGTGATCCGCGGCGCCTTCGTGCAACTGGAGACGCCGGACGAAATGCGCGGCCGGGTGAGTGCGGTGAACGGCTTGTTCATCGGTGCTTCGAACCAGCTGGGCGAGTTCGAGTCGGGGGTGACCGCGCACTGGTTCGGCACGGTGCCGGCGGTGGTGCTGGGGGGCGTCGGAACCCTGGTGGTGACCGGGGTGTGGATCAAGCTGTTTCCGACCCTGGCGGGGCGGGATCATATGCATAGCCGGCGCTCGACCTGACGACTCCGCGTCCCACTGTAGGAGCGTGGCTTGCCCGCGAAGGACCGCGCAGCGGCCCCTGATCTGGTCGCCTATGGGCCTGCGTTGCAGGCCTTCGCGGTGGTTCGTCACACGACAAGCCACGCTCCTAAGAGGGGGATCTACGTGGCATCAGCAACCGAGCAAGTGCGCCACCTGCCCCCGCATCACCTTCCCTTCCAGCAGCTCCACCAGGGCCAGGGCGAACGGGATCGCCGCCGCCGAATGCTGCGCCGTGATGCAGTTGCCATCCACCACCACCGCCTGATCGACGAAGCTGCACCCGGACAGGTGCTGGCTGACATCGTTGTGGCAGGTCATGCGCCGCTGACGCAGCAGCCCCCAGGCCTGCAGCACCAGCGCCGGCGACTCGCCGATCGCCGCGTAATACTGCCCGGCCTTGACCTGCTCCTGCATGCGCTGCTCCAAAGCCGGGCTCGCGGCCAGGCGCCGTGCGCCGTTTTCGCCCCCGGGCAGGACGATCAGGTCGAACGACTGCGCCAGCACGTCCACCAGCATGGCGTCGGCGGTCAGCCGGGTGCCACGGGCACAGGTGAGCATCCGCCGCGTCTCGACACTCGCCAGCAGTACCTCCACCGCCGATTGGCGCAGCACATCGACGAGGGTCACGGTCTGCAGGTCATCGACGCCTTCGGCGACGGCGATCAGGGCTCTCTGGGTCATGATGAACTCCTTCCGGGCGTGTCCATCCAGCGTAGATCACCGGGCCTACGGCGAACGATCGGCGGGCGGTTGGACGCATTACCCTCTGCCAGCCATGCTGGTATGATGCGCGGCTTTTTTCCGGCCCGGTCGAAAAAAACGTCAAGGCGGTACGCTTTGTGCTTTCCTGACCGGACCGACAACTTTAGGCGCCCATCGCGCCACGGGGAGCAGGACATGCTGGAACGGCTGTTTCAACTGAAAGCACACAATACGAATGTGCGTACCGAGATCCTGGCGGGCGTCACCACGTTCCTGGCCATGGCCTACATTCTCTTCGTCAACCCGAGCATCCTCGGCGAGACCGGCATGGACAAGGGCGCGGTGTTCGTCGCCACCTGCCTGGCCGCGGCCATCGGCTCCACGATCATGGGCATCATCGCCAACTACCCGATCGCCCTGGCGCCGGGCATGGGCCTGAACGCCTTCTTCACCTACACCGTGGTCCTGCACATGGGTCACACCTGGCAGGTGGCGCTGGGCGCGGTATTCATCTCCGCGGTGCTGTTCTTCCTGCTGTCGATCTTCCGCATCCGCGAGTGGATCGTGAACAGCATCCCGCTGCCGCTGCGCTCGGCGATCGCCGCCGGTATCGGTCTGTTCCTCGCACTGATCGCCCTGCATAACGCGGGTATCGTCGTCGATAACCCGGCCACCCTGGTGGGCCTGGGCGACCTCAAGCAGCCCGCGCCGATCCTCGCCACCCTGGGCTTCTTCCTGATCGTCGCCCTGGAGGCGCTGAAAGTGCGCGGCGCGGTGCTGATCGGCATCCTCGCCGTGACCGTGGTGTCCATCGTCTTCGGCGTCACCCAGTTCGGCGGCGTGGTGTCGATGCCGCCATCGCTGGCACCGACCTTCCTGCAACTGGACATCAAGGGCGCGCTGGACATCGGCCTGGTCAGCGTGATCTTCGCCTTCCTCTTCGTCGACCTGTTCGACAACTCCGGCACCCTGATCGGGGTAGCCAAGCGTGCCGGCCTGATGGGCAAGGACGGCCACATGCCGAAGATGGGCCGCGCCCTGATCGCCGACAGTACCGCGGCCATGGCCGGGTCCCTGCTGGGCACCTCGACCACCACCAGCTACATCGAGTCGGCGGCGGGCGTCAGTGCCGGCGGCCGTACCGGCCTGACCGCCATCGTCGTCGCCATCCTGTTCCTCCTGGCGCTGTTCTTCGCCCCGCTGGCCGGCAGCGTACCGGCCTTCGCCACCGCGCCGGCGCTGCTGTTCGTCGCCGTGCTGATGGCCTCGGGCCTGGCGGAAATCAACTGGGATGACATCACCGAAGCCGCGCCGGTGGTGATCACCGCCCTGGCGATGCCGCTGACCTACTCCATCGCCAACGGCATCGCCTTCGGCTTCATCTCCTGGACCGCGATCAAGCTGATCTCCGGCCGCGGCCGCGACCTGAACTCGGCCCTGGTGATCCTGTCCATCCTGTTCGTCATCAAGCTGGGCTGGTTCAACGCATGAGTGCTGTCTTCGACCCTTCCACCTACGACCAGCAGCTCGCCGCCAAGGTCGAGCGCCTGCGCGAGTTGCTGGCACCGTTCGCTGCGCCGCAACCGGCGGTGTTCGATTCGCCGCGCGAGCACTACCGCCTGCGCGCCGAGTTCCGCCTGTGGCGCGAGGGCGGCCAGCGGCATTACGCGATGTTCGCGCCGGGCGAGAAACACACGCCGATCCTGATCGAGGACTTCCCCATCGCCAGCCAGCAGATCAACGATCTGATGCCGCGCATGAAAAGCGCCTGGCAGGCCAGCGAAGCCCTGAGCAACAAGCTGTTCCAGGTGGAGTTCCTCACTACCCTGGCCGGCGACGCGATGATCACCCTGTGCTATCACCGGCCGCTGGACGAGGCCTGGGAAGTGGCGGCGCAGCAACTGGCCGGCGAACTGGGCGTGAGCATCATCGGCCGCTCCAAGGGCAAGCGCCTGGTGATCGGCCGTGACTACGCGGTGGAAGCGTTGCAGGTGGCGGGACGCGAATTCCGCTACCGCCAGCCGGAAGGCGCCTTCACCCAGCCCAACGGCCAGGTGAACCAGAAGATGCTGGGCTGGGCCTACGAAGCGCTGGGCCAGCGCGAGGACGATCTGCTGGAGCTGTACTGCGGCAACGGCAACTTCACCCTGCCGCTGGCGACCCGGGTGCGCAAGGTACTGGCCACCGAGATCAGCAAGACCTCGGTGAATGCCGCCCTGCACAACCTCGATGACAATGCGGTGGATAACGTCAGGCTGGTGCGCCTGTCGGCCGAGGAACTGACCGAAGCGCTGAACGAGGTGCGGCCGTTCCGTCGCCTGGAAGGCATCGACCTGAAGAGCTACGACTTCGGCAGCGTCTTCGTCGACCCGCCGCGTGCCGGCATGGACCCGGACACCTGCGAGCTGACCCGGCGCTTCGACAACATCCTGTACATCTCCTGCAATCCGGAAACGCTGGCGGCGAACATCGCACAGTTGCACGACACGCACCGGATCGAGCGCTGTGCGTTGTTCGATCAGTTCCCCTATACCCACCATATGGAGAGTGGGGTGCTGCTGGTTCGGCGCTGATTGCCACCCCGCCGCCCCGCGCGTAGGAGCGTGGCTTGTCGTGTGACGAACCACCGCGAAAGGACCGTGCAACGGTCCCAATTCGGTGATGTTTCGGGGGACCGCTGCGCGGTCCTTTCGCAGGCAAGCCAGCTCCTACAAGTTCCTTCGCGGGCAAGCCACGCTCCTACGAGACAAACGTCCCAAAGACTCATGCCATCAACAACGGCACCACCTGATCCGCATCGGTCAACGCCCCATGGTGCCCCAGCCAGCGACTCGCCGCCGGCTCCACCTCGCTGCGAATGATCCCCCCGCCGCCATTCGGCACCACGATCAGGTCGCCGATCCGCGCCTCCGCCTGGCTCAGCATCACATCGCCGAACAACCCGCCGGCAATGGCGTCCGCCTTGCTCAGCACCGTGTAGCCATCCCCCAGGCGATCGCGCCAGCGTTCCTGGGTGCGGTCCAGCCGCGCGGCATCGACATAGACATGCCGTGCGCGGATATCCCCCGCCACCGCCAGTACCCCATCCTGCAGCGCCGGCTCGCGGTCGAAATCCACCACCGCGTCGGCATCCAGCCCGAGCATGCCGTGGTCGGCGGTCACCAGCAGCCGCGCGCCCGCGGGGAGCTGCTGGAAGATCGACTCGGCCAGGCGATCGGCGACGCGCAGTTGCGCCAGCCAGGCTTCCGAGCCCGGACCGAACAGATGCCCGGCGAAATCCAGGTCGGCGAAATAGGCGAAGCACAGCGCCGGCGCATTCACCTCCAGGGCCTGGCGCACCAGTTGCGGATAGGCGTAGTACGACGGCGCGCCGAGGATCTGCGAGCCCTTGTAGATGGCCCGGGTGTAGGCGGATTCGGCATAGCGCGCCGGCATCACCGTGCTGATCCGCAGTCCCTGCTCGGTGGCTTGCTCCCAGGCGGTCTGCGGCACGATGAACTGCTCCGGCGTCGGCACCTCGGCGAAGGCTCGTTGCGCGACGAAGGGCGCGCAGCTCCAGGTCAGCGGGGAAAACTCGCTGTCGGCATCCAGGGCGAAGCTGCAGCCGACGATGCCGTGGGCACCACTGCCCAGGCCCGAGGCCAGGGCCGCCAGGCTCGAGGCCGTGGTCGCGGGAAAACCGACCCGAAACACGCCGTCCGGACGCATCAGCCCGGCGAGGAACGGCGCGTCGTCGCGGTACTCGCGGAGCAACTCGTGGCCCAGGCCGTCGATCAGCAGCAGGCAGGTCGCCCGCGCGGGCGCCAGGCCGAACGCATTGCGAAAGCCCACCGCACCGAGTGCGCAAAGCATCGAATGCGTCAGGTTGGCCAGCCCCGGCCAGGTCTGATGCTGGGTGACGTCCAACTTCACTGACATTGGCATTGCTCCTCCGTGGTCGAGCCACAAGGTGTAGCACGACCCTGTGCGATCAGCGAACACTAAACGCTGGCGCCGATTGATTCCTGTTAACCAGACGGTACATTTTATCGGAACACTCCTTTTCCAATCGCCAAGAACAACAACGGAGTCTTACCGATGAATCTGGCCAAACCGCCCGGCATTCTCGCCGGCCTGATCGGCGCGGGCATCCAGGCCTCGCGCACCCCCGCGCTGCACGAACACGAAGGCGCCGCCCAGGGCCTGACCTACCTGTACCGGCTGATCGACCTCGACCAGCTCAAGCTCGACAGCAGCGCCCTCGAAGAGCTGCTGACCGCCGCCCAGTACATGGGTTTCACTGGCCTGAACATCACCTTCCCGTGCAAGCAGGCGATCCTCCCGCTGCTCGACGAGCTGTCGCCGGAAGCCCGCGGCATCGGGGCGGTGAATACCGTGGTGCTGAAGAACGGCCGGCGCATCGGCCACAACACCGACTGCCTGGGTTTTGCCGAAGGTTTTCGTCGCGGCCTGCCGGACGTTTCCCGCCAGCATGTAGTGCAGATGGGCGCCGGTGGTGCCGGCGCAGCGGTGGCCCATGCCCTGCTCAGCGAGGGTGTGCAACGGCTGAGCGTGTTCGATGTGGAAGTCGCGCGGGCCCAGGCCCTTGTGGATAACCTCAACCAGCATTTCCCGGGGACCCGGGCCAGGGTCGGTCACGATCTGCAAAGCACCATGGCGCAGGCGTGCGGCCTGGTGAACACGACGCCGATGGGGATGGCCAAGCTGCCCGGCATGCCGGTCCCGAAAACCCTGCTGCGGGCCGAACTGTGGGTCGCGGAGATCGTCTACTTCCCGCTGGAAACCGAGTTGCTGCGCGAAGCCCGCGCCCTCGGCTGTCGCACCCTGAATGGCGCCACCATGGCGGTGTACCAGGCGGTCAAGGCGTTCGAACTGTTCAGTGGCGTGGCGCCCGATCCACAGCGCATGACCGAGCATTTCCAGCGCCTGGGCAACTGAGCGGGACGTGGGSCGCGGGGCAATCCCGCGGCGTACCAGGCGGTCAAGGCGTTCGAACTGTTCAGTGGCGTGGCGCCCGATCCACAGCGCATGACCGAGCATTTCCAGCGCCTGGGCAACKCCGCGGGGCMAATCCCGCGGCGCACCGGTGATCAGGCCTGCAGGTAGCGCAGCACCGACTCGCAGATCATTTCCTTGTGCCGGGCCTTGACGACCGGGTTCTCGAAATCGACCTGGAAGATCTCGCCGAAGGTATGCCGGTTGGATACCCGATAGAAGCAGAACGAACTGATCAGCAAGTGGACGTCGAGGGCCTCGAGGCCCGTGCGGAACACCCCCTCGCTGGCGCCACGCCGCAGCACCTCGTCCAGCGCCTGCAGGACCGTCTTGTTCATCGAGCGGATCGCCGAGGACTGCTTCACGTACTCGCCGTGGTGCATGTTCTCGTTGCAGACGATGCGCACGAAATCGACGTTGCGGTCGTGGTGGTCGAAGGTGAACTCGATCAGCCGGCGAATCCCCAGACGCGGCTCCAGTTCGGCCAGGTGCAGGTTGCTCTCGGTATTGCGGATATCGCCGTAGAGCTTCTCCAGCACCTCGACGTACAACTGCTCCTTGCTGTTGAAGTAGTAGTAGATCATCCGCTTGGAGGTCTGGGTGCGCTCGGCGATCGCATCGACCCGGGCGCCCGCCAGGCCTTGCTGGACGAACTCGCTGATCGCCGCCTGGAGGATGTTCTCGCGGGTCTTTTCCGGGTTGTTCTTGCGGCCTTTGCGCGGCGCAGTTTCGGCTGGCGCGGAAGGTGCGATGTTCGTGGTCATACGGAGCTCGTGGCCTTCGATTTATCCGCCCGATTATGGGGCGCCTGTGCATCAGAAGAAAGCCTTGTGGGGATGAGGATATTTCCAATATCTATGTAGTCCTTGAGGACCTCATCGCTGGCAACGCCAGCTCCCACAGGGTTCGGCGGTGCACGCAGACCTTGTGGGAGCTGGCCGGGCGGCGTTCCGCTTGCCAGCGAGAGACCCTCAAGACCACCCTCAGAGCTTGGCGTGACGCATCCCGCCGCTGCGCGCCTTGGCCATCGCCGCCAGGCGCACCGCCACGTTCGCCGCGCCATACCCGGCATAGCCGTTGCGCCGCTGGATCACCTCGAAGAAGAAGCGCTCCTCAAAGGGCTCGGTGTACACATGGAACAGCTCACCACCGTTGCCATCGCGGTCATACAGCACGTTGTAGTAGGCCAGCTCGCTGAGGAACTCGTCGTCGAAATCGAAGCGCGCCGCGAGGTCGTCGTAGTAGTTCAGCGGAATGTCCAGCAACGCCACCCCGGCCTCCTTCGCCCGCTTCACGGCGCTGAAAATGTCCTCGCAGTCGAAGGCGATGTGGTGCACACCGGAACCCCGGTAGTTGGACAGGGCATGGGAGATCGCCGTATTGCG
Organism: Pseudomonas sp. zfem002; assembly: GCF_032621685.1. Taxonomy (NCBI): domain Bacteria; kingdom Pseudomonadati; phylum Pseudomonadota; class Gammaproteobacteria; order Pseudomonadales; family Pseudomonadaceae; genus Pseudomonas; species Pseudomonas sp. zfem002. The sequence goes on from NZ_JAVYJH010000013.1 coordinate 113,762, forward strand.
GTTTTCCGAGATGTTCAGCGGCAGGCGAATGCTGCTGCACTGGCTGCGCAGCGCGCGGCTCTTGACCAGGCCATAAGGGTCCGGCAACACCACCTCGTCATCGGCCTCGAAATTCAGCACGCTCTTGTAGAACAGCACCCAGCTGTCCAGGCCATCCGCCGGCAGGGCCATGGCCATGTGGTCGATGCGGGTCAGGCCGATGCCGCTCGCCGGTTGCCTGATGCTGACACTGAAGTCGGTGTCGTAGATGGTGCGGCCATCGACACCCTGGTCCACCAGGTAGATCAGGCTGCCATCCGGCGCGCGCACCGCCGCCAGCTCGCGTTCGTTGGGCCCGACCAGGCCGCGATAGGGCTGGCCGTGATAGGCCACGGCACGCGCCAGGGCCTGGGCGCTATCCTTGACCCGCACGGCGGTGGCACACAGCGACGGACCATGGCTGTCGAAGAAGTTGTGGGCGAAGGAATACGGCTCGGCATTGAGGATCAGGTTGATGTCGCCCTGGCGCAGCAGGCTGACGTTCTTCGAACGGTGCTGGCCAACCTGGGTGAAACCGAGGCCCTGCAGCCAGCCGCCGAGCTTGGCGCCGAGAGCATCGTCGACGGCGAATTCGAGGAATTCGATGCCGTCATAGGCGTTGGCTGGCGGCGGGCTGAACAGCAGTTCTGTCTCTGTCGCCACCGCCGGCGCAGTCTGCGCCAGGCGCTCGCGGGTCTTCTCTTCCAGGTACAGCAGCGAGCGCAGGCCGTCGGCGGCATTGGCCCGGGGCGGCGCGGCGCGGAAGCCGTCGTTGAAGATTTCCAGGGACAACGGGCCGCGATAGCCGGCCTGCAGGATCGGCGCGAGGAAACCCGCCAGGTCGAACTCGCCCTGCCCCGGGAAGCAGCGGAAATGCCGGCTCCACTCCAGCACATCCATGGCCAGGATCGGCGCGTCGGCCATCTGCACGAAGAAGATCTTGTCCCCCGGCACCTGGGCGATGCCGCTGGGGTCACCCTTGATCGAGTAGGTATGGAAGCTGTCGAGGATCATCCCCAGCGCCGGGTGGTCGGCCGCGCGGACGATGTCCCAGACCTGCTGCCACTGGTTCACATGCCGGCCCCATGCCAGGGCCTCGTAGCCGATGCGCAGGTTACGCGCGCCAGCGCGTTCGGCCAGCAGGCCGAGGTCGTCGATCAGTATCTGGCGCTCGCCCAGGGCGTCGGCGGCGACGTTGCTGCAGACCAGCACCAGATCGGTGCCCAGTTCCTGCATCAGGTCGAACTTGCGTTCGGCCCGATCGAGGTTGCGCGCCAGGCGTTCACGGCGGCAGCCTTCGAAGTCGCGGAATGGCTGGAACAGGGTGATGGCCAGGCCCAGGTCGGCGCAGCGCTGGCGGATTTCGCGGGGGCTGCCGTCGTAGTAGAGCAGGTCGTTTTCAAAGATCTCGACGCCGTCGAAACCCGCGGCGGCTATGGCTTCGAGCTTTTCCGGCAGGGTGCCGCTCAGGGACACGGTGGCAATCGAACGCTGCATCTTCAGTCTCCTACGGGCAGGCAGTGCCCAAACTGAGAAGAATTATTGGCCGGGGTGGAAACCAGCTCAAGAAAAAGGTACGAACCGGTTAGTTTTGTGTGCGATTATCGCCCGAAATGCGTTGTGACGAATTGACCCTTTTTTGAGCAGTGCGCACCATTTCAAACCATGAAGCAGGGATTCATCGGCCATCGAACCCGGTCGATCCTGCCAACCAGGCCCATGCAATGCCGTTTTCCTGCGTCACCCAAGGCTCGACCCATAAACATAAAAAATACGGGTAACCCACGATGATCCACAGCCCCAGCAATCCCGTCGCTCAGCCGCTGAGCAGTACCCCGCACGCCGGCATCGGCGACAAGATCCGTGGCGCCATGGCCGTCGGCAAGACCCGCTGGGTCATGCTCGCCCTGGTGTTCTTCGCCACCACCCTGAACTACATCGACCGTGCCGCCCTCGGCGTCATGCAGCCGATCCTGGCCAAGGAAATGAGCTGGACGGCGATGGACTACGCCAATATCAACTTCTGGTTCCAGGTCGGCTACGCCATCGGCTTCGTCCTCCAGGGCCGGCTGATCGACCGGGTCGGCGTGAAGAAAGTGTTCTTCTGCGCGGTACTGCTCTGGAGCCTGGCCACCGGCGCCCACGGCCTGGCCACCTCGGCGGTCGGCTTCATGGTCTGCCGCTTCATCCTCGGCCTGACCGAAGCGGCCAACTACCCCGCCTGCGTCAAGACCACCCGCCTGTGGTTCCCGGCCGGTGAACGCGCGGTCGCCACCGGCATCTTCAACGCCGGCACCAACGTCGGCGCCATGTTCACCCCGATGCTGCTGCCGCTGATCCTCACCGTGTGGGGCTGGCAGGCCGCCTTCATGGCCATGGGCGCCCTGGGCCTGGTATGGGTCGCGTTCTGGGGCCTGAAGTACTTCAACCCAGAAGACCACCCGCGCGTCACCGACGCCGAGCGCGCCTACGTGATGGGCGAGGTCGAGCCCGAGCAGAAAGGCGTGCCGTTCTCGCGGATCCTGCGCATGCGCGGCACCTGGGCCTTCGCCCTGGCCTACTCGATCACCGCGCCGGTGTTCTGGTTCTACCTGTACTGGCTGCCACCGTTCCTCAACCAGCAATACAGCCTGGGCATCAGCGTGACACAGATGGGTATCCCGCTGATCGTCATCTACCTCAGCGCCGACTTCGGCAGCGTCGGCGGCGGCATCCTCTCCTCGTTCCTCATCGGTCGCGGCGTGGCCCCGGTCAAGGCGCGGCTGATGTCCATGGCCCTGTTCGCCGCCACCATCGTCGGCGTCATCTTCGCCGCCGGCGCCAGCAGCCTGTGGGTCGCGGTACTGGCGATCTCCCTGGCGATCGCCGCGCACCAGGCCTGGACCGCCAACATCTGGAGCCTGGTGATGGACTACACGCCCAAGCACATGATGAGCACCGTGTTCGGCTTCGGCGGCATGTGCGCGGCCATCGGCGGCATGTTCATGACCCAGATCGTCGGCTACGTGCTGACCACCACCAACAACAACTACACCGTGCTGTTCACCATGATCCCGGCGATGTACTTCATCGCCCTGACCTGGATGTACTTCATGGCGCCGCGCAAGGTCCCGAAAATCGAAGACTGATCGCCATGGCGTGACCCGCGCGGGGCCTGTTCCGAAAGGACAGGCCCCGCGTGCGTTTCAGCCGCGCCGCTGCAGCCAGGCCGCGGCCAGCCCGCTGAGACAGATCACGCTGATGCCGATCACGCCCCAGGTATCCGGGCGCTGGCCGAACAGCACGATGCCCATCAACCCGGCAAAGACGATCTGGCTGTAGCTGAACGGCGCCAGCACCGCCGGCGGCGCATAGCGGAAGGCCTGGGTCAGGAACAGGTGGGCGACCATACCGAGGCTGCCGAGGGCCAGGGTCATCAGGCCATGCTCCAGGCTCGGCACGGTCCAGAAGAACGGCACTAGGGTACTCATCACCAGGGTGTTGAACACGCCGGTGAAGAAGTTGCTCACGGTGGGGCTGTCCACATCGCTGAGCTTGCGGGTCAGCAGTTGATAGAAGCAGAAGCAGGTGGCCGAGCCGAGCGGCAGCAACACCGCCGGGGTGAACAGGGCGCCGCCGGGATGCACGATCACCAGCACGCCGAGGAAGCTGGCGATCACCGCCAGACATTGGCCACGGGTCACCCGCTCCTTGAGCAGCGGCACCGACAGCGCCGTCACCAGCAGCGGCGCGAGGAAATTCACCGCCGTCGCCTCGGCCAGCGGCAGGTACTGCAGGGCCTTGGTGAACAGCAGGCTGCACGCGAGCAGGCACAGCGCCCGCGCCGCCTGCAGGCCGGGCCGGCGGGTGCGCAAGCCGCGCAGGCCGGCCCGGGGCAGGAAGATGCCGAGCATCAGCAGGGTGTGCGCCAGATAACGCGCCCACACCACCCAGACAATCGGATAGAACCCCGACAGGTATTTCGACAGTGCGTCGTGGCTGGAAAACAGGAAGGTCGCGGCAACGACCAGCAGGATGCCTTTGAACGGCTGACTGACTGGGGGCATGGGACGGCTCGGCGCGGTCAGAGGTGGCTGAGGACGTCGCGGGTCTTTTCCAGCGCCCACTGCGCGCGTTGCAGCGCGGGCACGCCCTGTTCCAGCAACTGCCGGGTGGGGATTTCCAGACTCAGCGGGATATCCGGCGACACGGCGCCCAGCAGGCCGTGCAGATCGCAGTCGCCGTCACCGGGAAAGCGCCGCTCGTTGCGTGCCTGGCGCAGGATCTCGGCCATGTCGTGCGGACGCGGGCCGGCGACATCGCACAGTTGCAGGTAGCGCAGGCGTGACGCCGGGACCTGGCGCAGGTCGTCGAGGCGCGAGGCGGAGCGGTCGAAGTGGAAGGCGTCGACCAACACGCAGCCGTTGTCGCGGTTGGCGGCGGTGACGATCTCCAGTGCCTGGGTGAGGTTCTTCGCGTCGGTCCAGGGCATGAATTCAAGGTGGGGGTGAATGCCGTAGCGGGCGGCCAGGTCGCAGAGGGCGGCGAAGTTCTCGGTCATCCGCGCCGGGTCCGGATCGTTGCCGGCCACCAGCAGCTCCGTGGCGCCGAACGCCGCGCCCACCGCCAGCAGCGGGTCGAAGTCGGCGACCCGGGTGTCCGGCTTGAGCCGCAGGATCTCGATGTCCAGCACCTTGATCCCGGTATCGCGCAGGCGCGCGGCGGTCTGCTGGCGCAGGGCGGCATCACGGACCAGGGGAAAGTGGTGTTCTTCCGGGGTGGCCGGTTCCAGGCGCAGGCCGACATGGCTGTAGCCGGCGCGGGCGGCGACCTCGACCATTTCCGGGGGGGATAGCTCGAGGACGGTGAGGGCGGCCAGGGACAGGGTTCGTTGGCTCATGGGGAGTGGGTTCTCTTTTTTCGACTCCATTTATTTAGAACCAAGTTCCATTTTTTATGCAACCCCCTGTAGGAGCTGGCTTGCCTGCGAAAGGACCGTGCAACGGTCCCGGACCTCACCGCTAGCGGGGACCGCTTTGCGGTCCTTTCGCAGGCAAGCCAGCTCCTACGGGCCCAAATGCAGCGAAGGGAAGGAGGTCAGATGAACAACTCGGAAGCCGGACTCGCCGCCGCCAGCTCCCGCACCGTCTCCAGCAGCAACGGCGCCAGCTCGTGCATCCGCGCCTCGCTCATCCGTGCGGTCGGTCCGGCGATGCTCACCACCCCCAGCGCATGCCCGTCCTGCGGATCGGCGATCACCGCGGCCAGCGCCGACATGCCCACCGCCGAACTCTCCACCACCCAGGCATAGCCATGCTCGCGGGCGATCCGCAGGCGCTCCAGCAACTCGGCGTTGGACTTCGGCGCATTCGGCCCGAAGGCTTCGGCCGGCCCCACACCCTGGCGCTCCACCAGCAGCAGGGCCTGGGCATCGCTCACGCTGGCCAGCCAGGCATGCCCCGAGGCGCTGTAGAACAGCGGTGCATCACGGCCCATGTCGGGGTCGTACTTGAGCCCGGAACGCGCGCCCTGGGACTTGGCGATCCAGGTCTGGCGCTCGCCGTCGATCACCCCGAGGCGCACCAGCTCGCCACTCTGCCGCGCCAGCTCGTCAAGGATCGGCTGGACGATATCCGCGCCACTGTTGCCCAGGTAGCGAAAGCCCATGGCCACCAGCCGGGTACTCAGCAGGTAGCGGCTGTTCTCCGGGTTCTGCCGCACGTAACCCAGGCGGATCAGCTCGGCGAGCATGCGGTGGGTCGCGCTTTTCGGAATATCCAACTGCTCGGAAAGGGTCTGCATCGGCAGCCCGCGAGGCTCGCTGGTGAGGCTTTCGATAAGGCTGAACGCGCGTTCGATCTGACTGCCGGCCATGGTCATGGTCCCTGGAAATGTTGGCGAATTCTAAAGAGCGCCGGGCAAAGCGCAAACCACTGTTCGATCTTCGCCCAACTTCGCTGGCGGCTGCTTGGCACCTGCAACACGATCACGGATTATGGAATCAAGTTCCAAAAACACCACTACGAGGATTTTCCATGACCGCCCTTCCCTCCCCTGCCCGCACGGCGGACTGCGATGTTCTGGTGATCGGTTCCGGCGCCGCCGGCCTCAGCGCCGCGGTCACCGCGGCCTGGCATGGCCAGAAGGTCATCGTGGTGGAGAAGGACCCGGTGTTCGGCGGCGCCACCGCCTGGTCCGGCGGCTGGGCCTGGGTGCCGTGCAATCCGCTGGCGCGCCGCGCCGGCATCATCGAGGACCGCTCGGCACCACGCACCTACCTGGAACACGAACTGGGCGAGCGCTTCGACGCGCCGCTGATCGACGCCTTTCTCGACGCCGCACCGCACATGGTCAGCTTCTTCGAAACCCACACCGCGCTGCAGTTCGCCGATGGCAACGGCATCGCCGATATCCATGGCGACAGCCCCGGCGCCGGCACCGGCGGCCGTTCGGTGATCGCCGCGCCCTACGATGCCCGGCACACCGGCAAGCTGCTCAAGCGCCTGCGCCGGACCATGCGCGAAACCGCGTTCTGGGGCATGCCGATCATGGCCGGCCAGGACCTCGGCGCCTTCCTCAGCCTGACCCGCTCCTGGCGTTCGCTGCTGCATGTCGCCCGGCGTGTCGGCCGCCACCTGCTCGGCCTCGCCAGCCATGGCCGCGCCCTGCATCTGGTCAATGGCGTGGCCCTGGTGGCGCGCCTGGCCAAATCCGCCGAAGACCTCGGCGTGCTGCTCTGGGAATCGGCGCCGGCCCGTCGCCTGCTGCAGCAAGACGGCAAGGTCAGCGGCGCGGTGGTGCAGACCGCCAGCGGCGAAGTGACGATCAACGCCCGCGCCGTGGTCCTGGCGGCAGGCGGCTTCCCCAACGATATCGAGCGGCGCAAGGCACTGTTCCCGCGCACCCCGACCGGCCATGAACACCTCGCCCTGCCACCCCTCGCCGCCAATGGCGACGGCCTGCGCCTAGGCGAAAGCGTCGGTGGCCGGGTCGCCGACGACCTGCACAGCCCGGTGGCCTGGGCGCCGGTGTCGAAGGTGCCGTATGCCGACGGCAGCAGCGGACATTTCCCGCATATCATCGAGCGCGGCAAGCCAGGGATCATCGGCGTGCTGAGCAACGGCCAGCGCTTCGTCAACGAGGCCGATGGCTACTACGACTACGTCAGTGCCATGGTCGCCGCCGCCCCGGGCGAGAAGGTCGAGTCCTGGCTGATCTGCGACCACCGCTTCCAGCGCCGCTACGGCCTCGGCATCGCCCGGCCGTTTCCGCTGCCGACCTCGTCACTGGTGCGCCGCGGCTATCTGAAGCGCGCCGCCAGCCTGCACGAGCTGGCCAACCAGTGCGGCATCGACGCCCGCGCGCTGGTCGATACGGTCAGCGAGTACAACCGCCACGCCCGCCACGGCGAGGACCCGCAGTTCGGTCGCGGGCGCACCCTGTACAACCGCAAACAGGGCGATGCCCTGCACGGGCCGAATCCGTGCGTGGCGCCCATCGAGCACGGGCCGTTCTACGCGGTGAAGGTCGAACCGGGCTGCTTCGGCACCTTCGCCGGACTGCGCACCAACCCGCACGCGCAGGTGCTGGATGCCGCTCAGCGACCGATCGAGGGCCTGTACGCCGCGGGTTGCGACATGGCCAGCATCATGGGCGGGCACTATCCGGCGGGCGGTATCAACCTTGGTCCGGCGCTGACCTTCGGCTATATCGCCGCGCGCCATATCGCCGGGGTCACGGCCTACGAATGATCAGTTGAAGCGCTGCCCGGAAATCGCCGGGTGATAGATCGGCTGGACCTTGTTCCCCGCGGGGTCCAGCAGGTGGAAGCTCCAGGTCCCGTCGCCATGGGCGAACGGCGTGTCCAGCAGGGTCACCCCGCATTCCTTCAGGTAGGCATGCCAGGCGTGCAGTTCGTCGACGCTGTCGACCACGAAGCCGTAGTGATCCACCGCCTGCGCGCCGCTGCTGGGCGCGAAGGCGCGGCCCAGGGACAGGTTGTCGTTGCCGCAGGTCAGGTAGACCAGGTCTTCGTTGGCGCGGTGCAGCACCTCCATGCCCAGCACATCCACGTAGAAGCGTTCGCAGACTTCGAGATTGGGCACCAGGATCGCGAGATGACGCAGGCCGTTGAGACGGCTGGGACGGACAGGCATGGCTTCGGCTCCATTTTTGTATACAATTTTTCGCAAATATAAGACAAAAAGGAGTTCGACGTGTACAGCCTTCTACTCAAGACCCAGCTCAAGCCTGGCAGCCTGGCGCAGTTCATGGACGCCATGCGGGTCAATGCCGCCCATTCCGTGCGCGATGAGCCGGGGTGCCTGGTGTTCGATGTGATCCGCGATCACAGTGATCCGGATCTGGTCTGGTTGTATGAAGTGTATGAGAGCGAGGCGGCGTTCGAGGCGCATATGCTGACCCCGCATTTCCTCGCCAGCCGGCCGCTGGTGGAGCCGCTGATCGTCAGTCAGGGGGTGATCGAGGGGGAGGTGCTGGCCTTCAATGGCAAGCGGGGTAACTAATACTGGGACCGCGTTGCGGTCCTTCGCGAGCAAGCTCCCACAGGAATAAGGGAACCTTGTGGGAGCGAGCTTGCTCGCGAAGGCCTGCAAAGCAGGCCCGACACTGGCAACACAGATCAGAAATCGAAGAACACCGTCTCCCCGTCCCCCTGAATCCGGATATCGAAGCGATACGCCGTCTTCCCGTCCCGCTCGCAACGGGTCGCCACCAGGGTCTCGCGGCGCTGCGGCTGCTCGATCAGGTTGAGCACCGGGTCCTTGGCATTCGCCTCGGCCTCGTCGTCGAAATAGATCCGCGTCTGCAGGTGGATATTGATCCCCCGGGCGAACAGGCTGATGTTGATGTGCGGCGCCATCGGCACGCCGGCTGCGTTGTTCACCACGCCCGGCTTGACGGTCTGCATGGTCCACTCGCCGGCATCGAAGGTGGTCGCGGTCCGGCCGAAACCGTTGAAGGCGTTTTCCAGGTTGTAGTCGGTCTGGTAGTCACCGTTGTGGTCGGCCTGCCAGAACTCGATGAACGAGTCGCGCACCAGATGGCCGTTGCCGTCATAGACAGTGCCGAACACCAGGATGTGCTCGCCCGGCGCATCGGCGCGGGCCATCTGGCTCCAGATTTCCTCGGTGCGGGTCGGGTTGCCGGCGGCCTCCAGGGCCAGGCCGATGTGGACGTAGGGGCCGGCGGTCTGCGAAGGGGTTTCCGGCAGCAGTTCGATTGGCATGACGGTGCTCCTCAGCGGTTTTCGAAGTGGGTCGCGCGCTGGCCGCGCAGGACGATGTCGAAGCGGTACGCCAGGCAGTCCATCGGGTTGGCGTTGCTCATGTCCAGCCGGGCGATCAGCAGATCGACGGCGGCCGGGTTGGCGATGCTCTTGACGATCGGGCACAGCGGGATCAGCGGATCGCCCTCGAAGTACAGCTGGGTGATCAGGCGCGTGGCGATCGACGGACCGCTGATGGAGACGTGGATATGCGCCGGACGCCAGTCGTTCGGCCCGTTGCGCCATGGGTACGGACCCGGCTTGATGGTGCGGAAGCTGTAGCGGCCTTCGCTGTCGGTCAGGGTACGGCCGACGCCGCCGAAGTTGGGGTCCAGCGGTGCCAGGTAGCGGTCGTTCTTGTGCCGGTAGCGGCCACCGGCGTTGGCCTGCCACATCTCCACCAGGGTATTGGCAATCGGCTTGCCGTACTGATCGAAGACTCGACCGGTGACCAGGATGCGCTCACCCACCGGCAGGCCGCCGTTGTTGAAGTTGAGCAGCAGGTCGTTGTCGTGTTCGCCGAAACGCAGGTGGGAAAAGTCCGGACCGGTGCTTTCGCTGATCGACTGCGGAACGCTCACCAGGGCCTGGCGCGGCGAGCGGGCGATGGACGTCTTGTAGTCCGGGGTGAAGGCTTTCGGATGCCAGTTTCGATCACGGATAACGAAGCGACTGTTGTCTGTGGCAGACATGTCGTGCTCCTGTTCTTGGAGTTATGGAGAGCCCGATCAGGACGGGCGGGTGGTGCGGCAAAGTGTCCCCCGCGACGGCCCCGGCGAACACTGAATTGTCCGCCATCACACATAACCATATGGTTATGTGTAACCGCTTATCTCAGTGGTGGGCTACCCTTTAGGACGATGACACCACCCTCGTGGAGAAACTCCCATGCAATGGCGAAAAGGCAGGCGCAGCGACAACGTGGTCGATGCCCGGGGCGAGAGTCCGGGCGGCGGGATGCGCATGGGCGGTGGCAAGGGCCTGACCCTCGGCGCGGTGGTGCTGATCGTCGGCATCGGCCTGCTCACCGGCCAGGATCCGCTGCAGATCCTCGGCCAACTGGCCGGGCAGATGGAGCAAGGCGCACCGACGCAGACCCAGCCACGCCCGGCGGCGAATGACGAAGGCAGTCAGTTCGTCGCCAGCATCCTGGGCGATACCGAGGACACCTGGCGGGCGATCTTCGCCCAGGCCAACCAGCAATACAAAGACCCGAAGCTGGTGCTGTTCAGCGGCCAGGTCAATTCCGCCTGCGGCTTCGCCACCTCGGCCACCGGCCCGTTCTATTGTCCGGCGGACCAGCAGGTGTACCTGGACATGAGTTTCTTCCGCGAAATGGAACAGCGCTTCGCCGCTGCCGGCGACTTCGCCCAGGCCTATGTGATTGCCCATGAAGTCGGGCATCACGTGCAGACCCTGCTGGGCATCTCGGCCAAGGTCAACGAGGCCCGGCGCAGCGGGCAGAAGGTCGAGGGCGCGAGCGGCCTGCTGGTGCGCCAGGAACTGCAGGCCGACTGCTTCGCCGGGGTCTGGGCCTACCAGGCGCAGCAGCGCCACGACTGGCTGGAGCCGGGGGATGTCGAGGAGGCCCTGAATGCCGCCAACGCCATCGGCGACGACCGCCTGCAGCAGCAGGGCCAGGGCCGCGTGGTGCCGGACTCCTTCACCCATGGCACCTCGGCGCAGCGGGTGCGCTGGTTCAAGGCGGGGTTCGACAAGGGCGATGTGAAGCAGTGCGATACCTTCAAAGCGCAGAGCCTGTAGAAGCGCGGCGACCCTCTCAGGCCCCGCGATTTGCGGGGCTTGTCACATCTTGTTGAGTATTTCTGTCGGATTTATTGAAAAAGCGTTTCAGCTCAGGCCGTTGTCGCCGATAAAGCCTGCTCAACGCCCGCTGGCCCCCAAGAAAAAGAACACATCAGCGACCGCCGATCACACCTTTTTCCTGGAGGGACCCCATGAACAGTTGGTTCGCCAACCTCAGCGTCAACCGCAAACTCGGGCTGGGCTTCGGCCTGGTCCTGGCACTCACCGGACTGCTCGCCCTGGCCGGCTGGAGCAGCCTCGGCAGCCTGATCCAGCGCAGCAACTGGATGAGCGACATCACCCGCCTCAACAGCGATCTGACCAACCTGCGCATCGCCCGCCTGCAATACATGATCGCCAACGGCGACGATGCCAGCGCCGGCAATGTCCAGGTCAAGCTCAACGCCTTCAGCCAGCAGCTGGAGCACCTGCTGAAGACCTTCAAGAGCCCGGAAAACCTCAAGCTCCTGCAGGCCACCGCGCAGGTCATGGCCGACTACCAGGTGTCCCTGGACAAAATGCGCGCCGGCTACAAGAGCACCCTTGCCGCCCGCGCCAGCATGGAAGCTGCCGCCGCCAGCGCGATCACCTTGATCGAGGCGATCAACCGCGACGTCCTGAGCCTGCCGGAAGGCGACGCCAGCCGCCTGGAGCAGTTCCGTGCCGCCAGTGCGGCCAAGGAGCAACTGCTGCAGGTGCGCCTGGAAGTACGTGGCTACATCGCCGACAACACCACCCAAGCCGAGCAGACCGCCCTGCGCCAGCTCGACAACGCGCTGAACTACGCGCGCCAGCTGGGCAGCGCGCTGCCCAACGAGGGCACGCGCATCCAGCAGTTCGAAGCCGCCGTGACGAGCTATCGCGACGCCGTGATGCAGTTCAGGACCGCCATCGCCGACATCGCCCTGGCCCGCCAGGAAATGACCGTGCAGGGCGCCGACATCGTCAAGAACAGCGATGCGCTGTACCAGATCCAGCTCGATCGACGTGATGCCGAAAGCGCCCAGGCGCGTACCCTGCAGACCCTCGCCACGCTGCTGGCACTGTTCTTCGGCGTGCTCGCGGCGGTGATCATCACCCGCCAGATCACCCGTCCGCTGCGCCAGACCCTGGAGGTGGTGGAACGCATCGCCGCCGGCGACCTGACCCACGAACAGCGCATCACCCGCCGCGACGAACTCGGCGTTCTGCAACAGGGCATCCAGCGCATGGGCAGCACCCTGCGCGACCTGATCAGCGGCATCCGCGACGGCGTCACGCAGATCGCCAGCGCCGCCGAGGAGCTGTCGGCGGTCACCGAGCAGACCAGCGCCGGCGCCAACAACCAGAAGGTCGAGACCGACCAGGTCGCCACGGCCATGCATGAAATGGCCACCACCGTGCAGGAAGTCGCGCGCAACGCCGAGCACGCCTCGACCGCCGCCACCGATGCCGACCGCCAGGCCCGTGCCGGTGACGACGTGGTGGCCCAGGCCATCGCCCAGATCGAAAAGCTCGCCGGCGAAGTGGCACGTTCCACCGAGGCCATGGCGCAGCTGCAGCAGGAAAGCCAGAAGATCGGCAGCGTCATGGATGTGATCAAGTCGGTGGCCGAACAGACCAACCTGCTGGCCCTCAACGCGGCCATCGAAGCTGCCCGGGCTGGCGAGGCCGGACGTGGCTTCGCCGTGGTCGCCGACGAAGTGCGCGGCCTGGCCCAACGCACGCAGAAGTCCACCGAGGAAATCGAGGAACTGGTGGCCGGTCTGCAGAACGGTACGCAGCAGGTGGCCAATGTCATGCTCGGCAGCCGCAGCCTGACCGACAGCAGTGTCGAGCTGACGCGCAAGGCCGGGACCTCGCTGGAAAGCATCACCCGCGTGGTTTCCGACATCCAGTCGATGAACCAGCAGATCGCCGCGGCGGCCGAGCAGCAGAGCGCGGTGGCCGAGGAGATCAGCCGGAGCATCCTGAGTGTGCGTGATGTGTCGGAGCAGACCGCTTCGGCCAGTGAAGAGACCGCGGCGTCCAGTGTCGAGCTGGCGCGGCTGGGCAATCAGTTGCAGATGATGGTCAGCCACTTCCGCGTCTGACCGGGGTTCGAGGTCGCTCTTTCGGGCCTCATCGCGGGTAGAACCCGCTCCCACAAGGTTCGCGGTGCATGCGATCTCTGTCGGAGCGGGTTTTACCCGCGATGAGGCCCGAAAGATCAATACAGATCTCCGGGCTTGAACACCTTACTTGACGACCTGCCCCACTCCCCGACCGCGCGGATCCGAAGCCGTCTCCAGCGTCTCCCCGCTCACCCGGATCGCCTGCACATCACCCATCTCCCAGCCCTGGTCCTCCAGGGTATAACCCATCTTCTTCAACTCCTGCGCCACCGCCCCGGTCAGCGGTGCATAGGCGTCGAAGTAGATCGTGTCCTTGGGCAGCAACTGGTGATGCACGCGCTGCGCCGCCACCGCCTTGTCCAGCGGCAGGTTGTAGTCGTACAGGTTGTTCAGCACCTGGAAAATCGAGGTGAAGATCCGCGAGCCACCGGGTGTCCCCAGCACCAGGGTGACATTGCCATCGCGGGTCACCAGGCTCGGACTCATCGACGACAACATGCGCTTGCCCGGCTCGATGGCATTGGCATCCCCGCCGACCACGCCAAAGGCATTGGCCACCCCCGGCTTGGAACTGAAGTCGTCCATCTCGTCGTTGAGCAGGAAGCCCGCGCCCTTGACCACCATGCCGCTGCCGTAGTCCCAGTTCAGGGTGTAGGTGTTGCTCACCGCGTTGCCCTGCTTGTCGACGATGGAGAAGTGCGTGGTCTGGTGCGGTTCGAGGCCCGGACGGACCTTGTCGGTCGCGGAAATCGCATTCGGATTGACCTCCTTGGCCCGCCGCGCCAGGTACTCCGGCGCCACCAGTTCGGCCACCGGCACCTTGGCGAAGGCCGGGTCGCCGAGGTAGTCGGCACGGTCGGCGAACACACGCTTCTCGATTTCCGCCAGCAGATGGATATAGCGCGCCGAATTCAGCTCGACGCCCTTGAAGTCCGCCGCGCGCTGCTCCTTGATCCCCAGCAGCTGGGCCAGGGCGATGCCGCCGGAGCTGGGCAGCGGCGCGGTGTAGACCACGTTGCCGCGCCAGTCGATGCGCATCGGCTCGCGCCATACGGCCTTGTAGTCCTTGAGGTCGTCCTTGCTGATCAGGCCATTGCTGGCCTGCATCTGCGCCACCAGCAGGTCGGCGGTCCGGCCCTGGTAGAACTCGCTGACGCCTTTGTCGGCGATGCGTTCCAGGGTCTGCGCCAGCTCGGGCTGTTTGAAGGTCTCGCCGATCTTCATCTGGCCGAAGTAGTCATCGAAATTGGTGCTGTCCTTGAACAGGCCCTTGGCATCCTCGCGGTACTGGTACTGCTTGGCGGCCACCTTGAAGCCGTTCTTCGCGTAGCCCACCGCGGGCGTGATCAGCTCGGACCAGGGCAGCTTGCCGAACTTGCGGTGCGCCTCCCACAGACCCATCACCGTGCCCGGCACTCCGGCGGCGCGGGCGCCGACCAGGCTCAGGTTCTCGATGATCTCGCCCTTGTCGTCCAGGTACATGTTGCGCGTCGCCGCTTTCGGCGCCACTTCGCGGTAGTCGAGGAAATACGCCTTGCCGTCCATGTACAGGGTCATGAAACCGCCGCCGCCGATATTGCCGGCCTCGGGATAGGTGACCGCGAGGGTGAAGGCCGTGGCGACCGCGGCATCCACCGCGTTGCCGCCCTTCTTCAGAATGTCGGCGGCCACCTGTGCGCCATATTGATCGGGGGCGGCCACCGCGCCGCCTTCCAGCGTGACGGCATAAGTAGTTGAGCTGGCGAGGATCGCCGCGGAGAAACCCAAGGTGCGAAACATCACAACGCGCATAAGTACGTCCCTGGTTGTTGTTTTCGTTGAACACTCATTAAGGCCCATGGGGGAAGAGTTATCAAACAACGTGGGACTTTTCCTTTTCAGCAGGCGTACATCGCCAACTTGCGCTGCATGAAATCGAGAAAGCACTGGATACGCAGGGCCAGTTGCGAGTTGCGGTAGTACACCGCGTTGATCGGCTGACGGTAGCCGCTGTTGGCCTCGCCGAGCAGTACCACGAGGCGGCCGGCGCGGATGTCTTCGTGGGTCATGAAGTGCGACAGGCAGGCGATGCCCTCGCCGGCCAGCACCAGGGCGCGCAGGGTTTCGCCGCTGGAGGCGGAAATCGTCGGGCGGATCAGCAGGCGATCGCCTTCGCTGTGGCGCAATGGCCAGTGATTGAGGGTTTCGGTCTGGGTGAAACCGAGCAGCGTGTGTCTGGCCAGGTCCTCGACCCGTTGCGGCGTGCCATGACGCTCCAGGTAGTGCGGGCTGGCCAGCAGGTTCAGCGGGCTGCAGCCGAGGGCGCGGGCATGCAGGCTGGAATCGGCCAGGTCGCCGATGCGGATGGCCACGTCGGTGCTCTGCTCCAGCAGGTCGATGATCAGGTCGTTGGTGTTCAACTCCAGCTGGATCTGCGGATACAGCGCGCGGAACTCCGCGACCCAGGGCACGATGGCGTGCAGCATGAACGGCAGCGCCGCATTGATGCGCAGGCGCCCGGATGGCGTCTGCTGGTGGCGCGACAGATGGTCTTCCAGCTCGTCCATCTGCTGCAGGATCGCCTTGGCCCGCTCGAAGAAGAACCGCCCCTCCTCGGTCAGGTCCATGCGCCGCGTGGTGCGGTTGATCAGCGTGGTGCCCAGCTTGCTTTCCAGACGCGACAGGGTGCGGCTGATCGCCGAAGGCGTCTGCCCGCCCTGCTCGGCGGCGGCGGAAATCGAGCCGCACTCGATCACCGAGACAAACACCTGCAATTCATCGGACCTGGCTTTCACGGGGCTACCTCGCGACACATGACGCGCAGATAGATAGCCCCTCGCCCGGCCCGACGCAAGAGCGGCTCAGGCCTCGATGGCGAAAACCCGCGCCAGGTGCGCCTCATAGGCAGCCACCGCGGCCGGCACGTCGGGGCGCTTCATCACGTCCACCGCCAGGTAGGTCGGCAGGCCGCTCATGCCGAGGAACTGGTTGGCCTTGTGGAACGGGAAGTACACCGCGTCCACACCCTTGCCCTCGAAGAAGTCGCTCGGGTCGTCGAAGGCCTGCTGCGGCGCATTCCAGGTCAGCGAGAGCATGTACTGCTTGCCGTGGATCAGGCCGCCGCTGCCGTACTTCTGCGAGGCATCGGAACGGGTCCGGCCGTCGTTGGCGTAGAGGCTGCCATGGCCGGCGGTGAAGACCTCGTCCAGGTACTGCTTGACGGTCCACGGCGCGCCCATCCACCAGCCGGGCATCTGGTAGATCAGCACGTCGGCCCAGAGGATCTTCGCGACTTCTTCCTGATTGTCGTAGCCGCCGTCGATGTAGGTGGTCTTCACATCGAAACCGGCGCGATCGAGGAACGCCAGGGCGGTTTCGTGCAGGGTTTCGTTCAGGCGGCCGTCGGAGTGGGCGAATTGCTTGCCGCCGTTGAGCAACAGAACCTTTTTCATGTCTTGCCTCATCGGTGATGGGTCCGCGTCAAGGCCTGGGGCCAGGGGGACCGGGATATCGGGATGGCGGCAGATTAGTGAGGGAGAGGGGTGGGAAAAACCGTCGCGCGGGCAAAATACTTTTGACCTAAAGGCACGAATCAGACTTGGATTGCTGAAATAGAATCAGCACCTCATTTCCACGAGGTACTTCCCATGCACGAACCCTACGGCTTCATCCTCAAAGCCAAGACCCGTCCGGAACGGGCCGAGGCCTTCGAAGCGCTGTTTCGCGCCTATGTCGAACCGAGCCGCGCCGAACCGGGCTGCATCGAATACCACATGCTGCGCGACAAGGAAGATCCGAGCCTGTTCGTCTTCTACGAAATCTGGGCCAGCAAGGCCGCGCTCGACGTTCACTCGTCCCTGCCGCACATGCGCGAATTCTTCGAAAAGCGCATGGACTACCTGGAGCGGGATTTCGAGATCCAGTTGATCGAGATGCTCAGCCCGTCCTCGGCTAACCGTTGATCAGCAGGTGTGCGCCAAGCAGCGCCAGGCCGATGAAGAAGCAGCGTTTGAACAGCGGCGCGCTGATGCGCTGGCGCAGCCACTGACCGAACAGCATGCCGAGCAGTGCCGGCAGCAGCACCAGCACTGACGCGCCAAGCGCCTCGCCACCCAGCGCATCCTGCCCGGCCAGGCCGATGGCCAGGGCCACGGTGGACACGCTGAACGACAGGCCCAGGGCCTGGACGCGCGCGTCGCGCTCCAGGTCCAGCGCGCCGAGGTAAGGGACGGCGGGAATCACGAAGACCCCAGTGGCCGCCGTGATCAGCCCGGTCAGCCCGCCGCACAGCGGCCCCAGCCAGCGTTCCTGCGCCGCGGTCAGGCTGAACGGCGGCAACCACAGCCCCACCAGCGCATACAGCAGCAATGCCGCGCCCAGCGCATGAGCCGCCCAGGCAGCGCTGCTTATCCCCAGCCAGGCGCTGCCGACCAGGGTGCCGATGAAGATCATCGCCAGCATCGGCCATAGCCGCCACAGCAGACCGCGCAGATGCCCACCGCTCGCCAGTTGCCAGACATTGGTCAGGGTCGAGGGCACGATCAGCAAGGCCGCTGCCTGCGCCGGAGGCATAGCCAGACCGAGCAGCCCCATGGCGATGGTGGGCAGCCCCAGGCCGATCACCCCCTTGACCGCGCCGGCCAGCAGGAAGGTGAGTAGAACCAGCAGAGTCAGGGCTGGGCCGATGGATTGGTAGAAGCTGAGGATGGTGGTCATGGGGTTATGCTGCCGCGGATGCGGCAAAACGCCTATCTGTGATTCCGACACTCTGCCTATTGCGCAGTGATAGGCTGAAGATTCAGCAACTGCCGGCCTCTCTCCATGCACTTCGACCTCATCGACCTCCGCCTTTTCCTCCACACCGTCGAATGCGGCAACATCACCGCCGGCGCGCGGCGCAGTCATCTGTCGCTGCCGGCGGCCAGCGCGCGGATCCGCGCCATGGAAAGCTCGCTGGGCATCGCCCTGCTGGAGCGCAATCGCCGCGGCGTGCAGCCGACACCGGCGGGCCAGGCGCTGGTCAGCCACGCGCGGCAGATCGGCCAGCAGGTCGAGCGCCTGCAGTTCGACCTGGCCCAGTACGCCAACGGCCTGCACGGCCAGGTACGCCTGCTGTGCAACACCGCGGCGCTGAGCGAGTACCTGCCGGAACTGCTCGCCACCTTCCTCCGCCAACGCCCGCATATCGATGTGGATATCCAGGAACTGCCCAGCCTGCGCATCGTCCAGGCCCTCGGCCAGGGCATCGCCGACCTCGGCATCGTCTCGACCGCCGTGGCCACCGGCGACCTGCAGACCCGCCCGTTCCGCGACGACCCGCTGGTGCTGATCATGCCGCTGGACCATCCCCTCGCGTCCGTCGCACAACCCGGCTTCGCCCGCTCGCTGGAGCACGGTCATGTCGGCCTCGGCGCCAGCAGCGCACTGTCCCTGCACCTGGAGGAACAGGCCCTGCACCTGGGCCGGCGCATGCAGGTGCGGGTGCGCGCCGAAGGCTTCGACGGGGTGATTCGCATGGTCGCCCACGGCGCCGGACTGGGTATCGTGCCGCTGGCCGCGGTGCAGCGCTGGCAAGGGCTGTTGCCCCTGCGCAGCGTGGCCTTGCAGGACGCCTGGGCACAACGCCGTCTGCTGCTCTGCGCGCGGGATTTCGCCAGCTTGCCGGGCCAGGCCCTGGCCTTGCTGACGGCACTGGAGCCGCGCGTTTAGACAACTGGACGTCGAGCACAGGCAATTGCCGGACGGAGCGCCTCGCTAGGCTGCGGACTCTTTCATCTGTCTGACGGAGCCCCTATGAGCAAGCCAATCGTCGTCCTTCGCGATACCCATCCGCTGCCGGTACTCGACGCCTGCAAATGGGAAAAACTGGCGGGCGACCCGCACACCGTCAACCTCAACGCCTACACCAGCGAAGACGGCAGCAAGATCATGGGCACCTGGATCTGCACCCCGGGCAAATGGCGGGTGAACTACGAGAAGTGGGAGTACTGCCATTTCCAGGAAGGCTATTGCGTGATCACCCCTGATGGCCAGGAATCGATCCATCTGCGCGCGGGGGATATCTTCATCGTCGAGCCGGGGATGAAGGGGACCTGGGAAGTGGTCGAGACGGTGCGCAAGTACTTCGTATTCGCCTGATGGAACAGGGGCCGCAAAGCGGCCCCTGAACGCTGATCACTCAGGCTTGCGGTAACTCTCGACGATCGCCGAGAAATCCTTGCCGCCATCGCCACGCAGGCTCATCGCCTGGTACAGCTGCTGCGCCACCGCACCGAGGATCACCGGCTGATGCGCCTGCTTCGCCGCCTCGGTCGCCAGGCCCAGGTCCTTGAGCATCAGCTCCGCGCCAAAGCCACCGGTATAGCCCCGCGATGCCGGCGCGGTCTCGATGATCCCCGGCCACGGGTTGTAGGTGTCGGAACTCCAGCAGCGCCCGGTCGAGCTGTTGATGATCCCCGCCAGCACCTTGGTATCGATGCCCAGCGCGTTGCCCAGGGCCATGGCCTCGGACACGCCGACCATGGAGATGCCCAGCAGCAGGTTGTTGCAGATCTTGGCGATCTGCCCGGTACCCACCGCGCCGCAATGCACGATGTTGCGCCCCATCTGCGCCAGCACCGGTTGCAGCGTGGCGAACAGCGCGTCACTGCCGCCGACCATGAAGGTCAGGGTGCCCGCGGCAGCACCGCCGGTACCGCCGGACACCGGCGCGTCGCCCATGTCCACGCCCTGCTTCGCCGCCGCCGCGGACACTTCGCGGATGGTCTGCGGATCGATGGTGCTGCAGTCCACCACCGGCGTGCCGGCGCGTACGCCAGCCAGCACGCCGTTCTCGCCGAGGTACACGCCACGCACATGGGCCGCGGCCGGCAGCATGGTGATCACCAGTTCGGCGTTGCTCGCCGCATCCCGCGGCGAGTCGCTGATGTGCCCGCCGAGCTCGGCCAGCTCGGCGAGGATGGTGGTGTTGAGGTCGAACAGGTTGAGACTGTGGCCGGCCTTGATCAGGTTGCGCGCCATCGGCGCGCCCATGTTGCCCAGCCCCACGAATGCGATACGCATGATCAACTCCTTAGCGCAGGCTGATGGTGGTGTTCACGCCATCGTTGACGCTGTCGTCATCGAACCAGCGGGCGGTGACGGTCTTGGTCTGAGTGTAGAACTGCACCACCTGCTTGCCGTAAGGACCGAGGTCGCCGAGCTTGGAGCCGCGCGAACCGGTGAAGCTGAAGAACGGCACCGGTACCGGAATCGGGATGTTGATGCCGACCTGGCCGACGTCGATCTCCGACTGGAACTTGCGCGCCGCCGCGCCGCTCTGGGTGAACAGGCCGGTACCGTTGCCGAAGGGGTTGCGGTTGACCAGGGCGATGGCCTCGTCGAAGGTGTCCACTTCCACCACCACCAGCACCGGGCCGAAGATTTCCTGGGTGTAGATCTGCATGTCGGTGGTCACCCCGGAGAACAGGGTCGGGCCGATGAAGTTGCCGTTCTCGTAGCCCGGGACCTTGACGTCACGACCGTCCAGTTCCAGCTTGGCGCCTTCGCGGATACCGCTTTCGATCAGGCCCAGCACACGCTCCTTGGCGCGCTTGGAAATCACCGGACCGACATCGGTGCCCGGCTCGTTGCCGGCGTTCACTTTCAGCTTCGCCGCCAGCGCCTTCAGCTCCGGCAGCCATTCGCGGGCCTTGCCCACCAGCACCGCCACCGAGGTCGCCATGCAACGCTGGCCGGCCGCGCCGAACGCAGCGCCCGCCAGGGCATTGAGGGTCTGTTCGCGGTTGGCGTCAGGCAGGACCACGGCGTGGTTCTTCGCCCCCATCATCGACTGCACGCGCTTGCCGTGCTGGCCGGCCAGGTTGTAGACGTGGGTGCCGACTTCGGTCGAGCCGACGAAGGAGATCGCCTTGATATCGTTGTGGGTGCACAGCGCATCCACCACCTGCTTGCCGCCGTGCACCACGTTGAGCACACCGGCCGGCACGCCGGCCTCGATCGCCAGTTCCACCAGCATCAGGGTCGACAGCGGGTCCTGCTCGGACGGCTTGAGCACGAAGGTGTTGCCGCAGACGATGGCCATCGGGAACATCCACAGCGGAATCATCGCCGGGAAGTTGAACGGGGTGATCCCGGCGCACACGCCGATCGGCTGGCGCAGGGTGTAGGTATCGACGCCGCCGGCAACGTTCTCGGCGAATTCGCCCATCTGCAGGGTGCCGATGCTGCACGCATGCTCCACCACTTCCAGACCGCGGAAGATATCGCCTTCGGCATCGGCGATGGTCTTGCCCTGCTCGGCGCTGAGGGTCACGGCGATGCGCTTGGAGTGTTCGCGGATCAGCGCCTGCAGGCGTAGCATGATGCGCATCCGTGCACCGATCGGCGTGTCCTTCCAGGTCTTGAAGGCGCGCTGCGCGGCAGCGATCGCGGCGTCGACTTCCTCGGCGGTGGCGAAGGGCACCCGCGCCAGCACTTCCTGGGTGGCCGGATTGACGACGTCGCGCCATTCCGTGGTCTTCGACTCGACCCACTGACCGTCGATCAGCAGGCGGACCTGGTCGACCTTGGTCTGACCGGGGGTGAGGGATGCGTTCATGAGGCGTCTCCTGGAGATTGTTGTTAGCGAGAGAATGGTCGCCATGACAGGGCTTGGGGCCCGGGCTGTTTTCGAGTATAGATGTGCAAACTTCTAACAAGAACGCACATAAAAACCGGTCCAACATGCAAAAAAACATCACATCCCTGGGTTCGCTGAATTGGGACGACCTGAAGTTCTTTCTTGAAGTGGCGCGGACCCGCAAGGCCAGCAGCGCGGCCAAGCGCCTGGGCGTCGACTACACCACGGTGTCGCGCCGGATCAGCTCGCTGGAGCAGGCGCTGGGCACGCTGCTGTTCGAAAAATCGCGGACCAGCGGCTTCGTCCTCACCGCCGAAGGGCAGCGTCTGCTGAGCTACGCGGAGTCGATCGAAAGCACCCTGCACATGGCCTGCGAGCAGGTTTCAGGCTCCGGCGTGGCGCTCTCCGGACATGTGCGCATGGGCTGTACCGAGGGCTTCGGCAGCTTCTTCATCACCCCGCAGCTGAGCCATTTCGTCGACGCCTATCCGGCGATCTCGGTGGATATCCTGCCGCTGCCGCACTTCATCAGCCTGTCCAAGCGCGAGGCGGATATCGTCATCGCCCTGGAGCGACCGGAACACGGACCGTATGTCTGCTGCAAGCTATGCGACTACCGCCTGCGCCTGTACGCGACCCGCGACTACCTCGACCGCCACCCGCCGATCCGCCGCGCCAGCGACCTGGGCGAGCATCTCTTCATCAGCTACGTGGACGACCTGGCGTTCAGTTCGGAGTTGCTGTACCTGCACAACCTGCTGCCCAACGCCACCGCGCACCTGCGCAGTACCAGCGTGATCGCGCAGTTCGTCGCCGCGCAGCAGGGACGTGGCCTGGCGATCCTGCCGTGCTTCCTGGCCGCGCAGGATCCGCGGCTGGTGCCGGTGTTGCCGGAGGAGGTGCAGATCACCCGGCAGTTCTGGATGTACTGCCGGGAAGACCTGCGCAAGCTGAAGCGGATTACCCTGTTGTGGGACTACATCCGCGATGTGACGGAGCGCAACAGCCCGTTGTTGATGGGCGAGTCGCAGGCGATGGTGTTTCCCGACTGATGCAGGCCGCCCCGAGCCGGGGTGCGTACTCCCGGCGGCCATCGACGCACGGCCACGACAACCGATGAGCACGCTCGAGGCCGCTCATGCTTTCTCTTCCAGCGAGATCGACGGGTCTTCCAGAATGACGCGATTGCGGCCCAGCTGTTTGGCCATGTAAAGCATCTGGTCCGCCTTCTTCAACACGGCGGGTATGTCTTGGCCAGGGTTCCAGAGCGCGACGCCCAGCGACACCGTTACATGCCCCACCGTCTCGATCGAGGTATTTTCAATCGAAATCCTCAATCGCTCGGCGACCTCCTTCGCGACGGCCATCGACCCGCCTGACAACAGCAGCACGAACTCCTCGCCGCCCACCCGGCAGAGCAGGTCGTCCGGCCTGGAGTTCTGCTTCATGAGAGTGGCGACGAACCGGAGCGTCTCGTCGCCAGCAGCATGGCCGAAGGTGTCATTGACCCGCTTGAAGTGGTCGATGTCGATGGACACCACCGCGAACGGTGTCTTCATCTCCTGCCAGAAAGACAACCGCTCCTGCATGGCCCGACGGTTGGCCAGGCCGGTCAGGGCGTCACTTTGTGCTTCTTTGTTGAGCCTGCCGATTTTCTCCGCCAGCAATGTGGCCGCCAACAGCAGCGCCCGGCGTATTTGCCAACTTTCATAATAATCGGCGGGCACCGCGCGAATTCGATCATAGCTTTCCGGCATGTCGAGCCGTTTCGCGCCCTCTGCAAGTCGGGAAAGCGGGGTAGAGATCTTGGTCCCCAGCCACCAGATCAACAGGAACCCGAAGAGCGCCAGCGGCAGCACGCCTTTGGCCACCCGCAGCGTCGCGTCGTTCAGCGTATCTTCGATGCTCGTCAACGGTTGCTGGGAGACGACCACCCAACGACTGGTGGGAATGCCGGCATATCCACCGAGCATTTCATTGCCACGCTCATCCACATAGTTCATCGAGCCGCTGGTTCGACTCAGTGCGGAATCGACGATTGAGCCCTGCGCCAGCGATTTGCCGATCTGTCTCGCGTCGGGGTGATAAAGCACACGGCGTTTGCTGTCGGTCAGGTAGACAAACGCCCCGTCCTGGCGGACGTTCAGGTCCATCAGCGCTTGCAGCGTGCTTTTCTGTTCCAGGCGAATACTGCCCCCCACCAGCCCCAGATAGCGACCATCGCTGGCGAAGATGGGATGGGATATGAACACCACGAGGTTCTTCGACAGGGATTCGAAGGCGTCGCTCACCATCGGCTTGCGCAAATCGAGGGGTTCACGATTCAGGACTTCCTTGCCATCGAGATTCAGACTCTGCGGGGCAGAGGCGATGATGATGCCATTGGCATTGGTTACAAGAACGGAATTGAAACTATCGTCCTGTTCGAACAATCGCTGGGCTTCCTGCGTCAACGCCTGATGTCCGGGCAACGTAGCGCCAATTCTTCCTGCACTGTATTTCAGCCTGTCCAGATCGGAATCCAGAACCCCTTCGATGCTGGTAGCGACACGCATCGCATAGGTTCTATTGGTTTCCAGGGCACTTTCGATCATCTCGCGTTTTTGCGTACTGAACATTACCCAGAAGGTATTGATGAGCGTTGCGACCGAGGAGGAGAAAACGAGGGCGAGTAACAGAAAGCGGAGATTCAGCTTGGGTCTGGGCCGGTTAGGCATGTTGTGCGTCCGAGAAAACTAGCGGTTTGGCGAAGCACTCTCCCCTCTCCGTGAGAACACACATCCTTGCGCTTTGGAGGCCTCTCCTACTGTCATAAATCACACACTTTCCTTGAGGCTTTAGTGTCTCACACCCTCTGTTGTCCGCCTAGCGGTGATCTCCCGGGCTCCTGTCCGGTCGGGCCTGACCCATGCGGTCCTGCGCATGGGTCAGCTTCACCGGTGGCTACACCTCCTCCAGCATCAACCCCGAAATCCGCTTCACCTTGCGCTCCACCGCTTCCTCCAGCACCCCGAGCCGCGGTTCGATCAGGCTGAACCAGTCCTTGGCCCGGGTGATCCCGGTGTAGATCAGCTCCTTGGTCAGCACCGGATTCAGCGCATCCGGCAGGACCAGCGCGGTATGGGCGAACTCCGAGCCCTGGGATTTGTGCACAGTCATCGCATACACCGTTTCCACCTCGCTGAGACGGCTCGGCAGGACGAAACGCACCCCGCCCCGACCGTCGTTGCGCGGGAAGGCGACCCGCAGCGGCGCAGTTTCGGACTGGCCGTCCGGCACCCGCAGGGCAATGCCGATATCGCCGTTCATCAGGTTCAGGCCGTAGTCGTTGCGGGTCACCAGTACCGGCCGGCCTTCGTACCAGGGTTGCTCACCGTCGATCAGCCCGGCGCTGGTCAAAACACGGCCGACCCGCTGGTTCAGCCCCTCGACGCCCCACGGCCCCTTGCGCACCGCGCAGAGCAACTGGAAGCGCTCGAAGGCTTTCAGGACCGTCATCGCCCACTCGCTCCAGCACGGATCGTCGATCGCGCTGCCGGCGGCCGGACGCCCCTGGCGAATGGCGTGGAGGTAATCGCGGTAGCCCTGCGGTCCCTGCGGACCACGGTTCAGCCCATCCAGCACCAGCCGGTCGAGGGCACGATCCTGCTCGCCGCGCAGGCTCAGGCCGAACACATCGGCGTACTGCCCTTCGCGCAGCAGGGCCCGTGCCTGCGCGGCTTCCTGACGGTTGACCAGGCGTGCCAGCTGGCCGATCCCGCTGCCCTCGCCGAAACGCCGCGAACGTCGCAGCATCACCACTTGCTGGGCCAGCGGATAGCGTTCGCCATCGCCAGGCTCAAGACCGCTCTGCGCCAGCGACTCACCACTGACCTGCTCCATCCAGGTGCGGGTCTGCGGGCTGTAGCGACCGTCCTCGGCATCCCGGCACAGATCACCGAGCACCGCTCCCGCTTCCACCGAGGCCAGCTGGTCCTTGTCTCCGAGCAGGATCAGCCGGGCACTCTCCGGCATCGCGGCGAGCAGGTTGGCCATCATTTCCAGGTCGATCATCGACGCCTCGTCCACCACCAGCACATCCAGCGGCAAGGGGTTGCCGGCGTGATGGCGGAAATGCCGCGAGTTGGGCCGGCTGCCCAGGAGGCGGTGCACCGTGGAGACGTCGCAGGGAATCTGCTGACGCACCTCGGCGTCGACCGCCAGCCGCTCCACCTGCTGCCCGATGGACTCGGTCAGGCGCGCCGCGGCCTTGCCGGTGGGCGCGGCCAGGCGAATGCGCAGCGGCCGCCCCGCCTCCACCGCCGGCGCCTGCAACAGGGCCAGCAGGCGCACCACCGTGGTGGTCTTGCCGGTGCCGGGACCGCCGGTGATGATGCTGAACGCGCCACGGGTCGCCAGGGCGCAGGCCAGCTTCTGCCAGTCGATCTGCCCGGCTTCGGCACCTTCGCCGAACAGGGCGTCGAGACGCCCGCGCAGGTCGGCGGGAGTCGCTTCGCGCTGCTGCAGGCGCTGGCGCAGGGCGCTGTCGATCTGCCGTTCGTAGGTCCAGTAGCGACGCAGATACAGCCGCCCCTCGCTGAGCACCAGCGGACGCGACGCATGCTGCGGCGCCTCGCCCGCCGCCACCAGTGCGCTGGCCTGCAGACGCTGCAGCCAGGTGTCGGCGCTCAGCCGTTCGAGCAACTGCGACGGCAACAGCGAGGGCCCGGCCAGCACATCGCCTTCCGGCGGCAGGGACAGGGCGAAGTCCGGCTCGGCGAGGGTCTTGTGCACATCGAGACAGACATGCCCGTGCCCCAACTGGTGACTGGCCAGCGCCGCGGCCAGCAGCACCAGCGGGTCACCCTGCGCTTCGCGGTCACGCAGAAAGCCGACGAAGGCGCGGTCCAGCGCGCGCAGCCAGCCACGTTCGACCCAGCGATCGAGCAGGGCCAGGAGGTCTTCGCTGTCGCTCAGTGGCGCCAGCGCGGCGAGGTGCTCGGCATCCAGTGGTGTCGGCAGCAGATCGTCGAGGGTGCGGCTCATGGGGCATCTCCAAACAGGTCCTGTTGCGTCGCGGGCGGTGCGCCGCGGAACAGCGCGTCGAGCTGTTCGATCAACGCGCGCGGCGGCTTGATGGAGTACACGCCCTGGCTCGGCGAATGAGCGCCACGCAGGAAGATGAACAGTGCGCCGCCGACATGCCGGTCGTAGTCGTAGTCCGGCAGACGCGCGCGCAACTGGCGGTGCAAGGCCAGCAGGTAGAGCACGTACTGCAGGTCGTAGCGGTGTTCGAGAATCGCCGCTTCCATGGCCGCCTCGCTGTAGGCCAGGTCATCGGGACCGAGCCAGTTGGACTTGTAGTCGGCCACGTAGTAGCGCCCGTCGTGCTCGAAGACCAGGTCGATGAAGCCCTTGAACATGCCGTTGAGCAGCGCGCCCTGCGCCGCCGGACGCGCCGCGCCCTGGTGCGTGTGCTGGGCGACCAGACGGTCCAGGCGCAGCACGTCGACACGGTGGCTGGCGAACCAGAACTCCATCTCGATCTGGTACTGGGCCAGGCTGCCCAGGGCCACCGGCACGCTGTCGTCGCCCAGGCGCAGCGGGGTCTGCAACAGGTGCTGCAACCAGCGCCCGAGGGTACCGATCCAGCCTTTCCAGTCGCGCCGATTGCAGCGCTGGGCAACCATGTCGTGCAGCGTCTGCGGCACCGCGACGACCCGCTTGAAGCCCTGTTGCCCGGTCCACTCCAGCAGGCCGTGAAGGAAGGTCCCGGGATTGGGCCCGCGCGGAAAACGATGGATATCGCCGGCAATCGCCGCCACGTCGCGCAGGGCCTCGGGGTCCGGACGCTCGTCGTCGAGCAGTTGCTGCGCCTGGGCCACGTCGGCGTCGAGCAGCAACGCCTCCTCACCGATATGCAGGGCACTGTAGGAGGCGATCCACCAGTTTTCCGCAGCGCTGCGTTTCGGCTCGCGCGCGGCCAGCAGTTCGGCACCCTGGCGCGGCGGGACATACAGCTGCTCATCGACGGGAAGCGGTGGCAGCGTGCTGATGGACGCGCAGCCCTCCTTCAGCTCATCGAGCCACCCGGCCAATGCTTCGGAATTCGCCAGCGGCTGACCACCACCGAGCAGATAGCCGAGCGCGCTGCGATGCAGCAGCGACTCGCTGGCGTTGCCGCGCTTGAGGTCGGCGACACCGAGCCAGCAGGCATGCCTGGCCCGGGTCAGGGCCACGTAGAACAGGCGCAGGTCCTCGGCCAGACGCTCGTCGTCGGCCCGGGCGATCTGCGCGTCGGTGGGGTTCAGGGTGCGCTGCAGCGTACCGTTTTCGTCGTGCCAGGCCAGGGGCGGGCGCGAGCCGTCCACCGGCCTGAAGGTGCAGATGAAGGGCAGGAACACCAGCTCGTACTCCAGGCCCTTGGATTTGTGGATGGTCACCACCTTGACCAGTTGCTCGTCGCTTTCCAGGCGCAGGATCTGCTCTTCGCCGGCCTGCCCGGAGGCGGCCAGGTGCTCGCCAAGATGGCGGATCAGCGCCTGCTCGCCGTCCAGTTCGGTGGCCGCCTGCTGCAGCAGTTCAGCCAGGTGCAGCAGGTTGGTCAGCACCCGTTCGCCATCGCCGCGGCCCATCAGCACGCTGGGCAGGTCGAAGTCGTGCAGCAGGCGTCGGAGCATCGGCAGAACGCCCTGCACGCGCCAGATCAGCCGGTACTGGCGGAACTGCATGACGCGATCTTCCCAGCGCCGTTCGTCTTCGTTGAGCTGGGCCAGGGCGCGCAACGGCTGCCCCAGGGTATTGCTGGCCAGGGCGGCCTTGAGCAGGCGCTCATTGTCCGGCTCGGCGCAGGCCTTGAGCCAGGCCAGCAGGTCGCGGGCCTCCTGGGCGGCGAACACCGAGTCCTTGTCCGAGAGATAGACGCTGCGCACCCCGCGCGCCGCCAGCTCGCCGCGCACCAGCTGCGCTTCATCACCGTCGCGCACGAGAATGGCGATGTCCGAGGGCAGGCAGCCGCGCAGCGTGCCATCGGCCTGGACGAAGCCGGCGCTGCCCTGCTGCCCGCCATTGAGCAGATGGACGATCTGCGTCGCGCAACTGGCCGCCATGATCTGCCGGTACAACGGGTTGGACAGTGGCGCCGGGCTGCTCTCATGCCACAGGGTCAACGCCGCCACCGGCTGACCCGCGACCTGCAGATGCTCCTTGTGCCCACGCGCCTTGACCGCGACGAAGGGCACCGGGTTTTCGCCTTGCGCGTCGCGGAACAGGAAGGCCGCACGGCCCTGCCCGCGTTGCTCGGCCTGGACGAACACATGGTTGACCGCCGTGACCATCGCCTGGGTCGAACGGAAGTTGGTGTCCAGGCTGTGCAGACGTCCGGCCGTGGCGCGGCGGGCACCAAGGTAGGTAAAGATGTCGGCGCCGCGGAAGGCGTAGATCGCCTGCTTGGGGTCGCCGATCAGGAACAGGCCGGTGTCGCGCACGTTGTCCTCGATGCGGTAGATGCATTCGAAGATGCGGTACTGCACCGGGTCGGTGTCCTGGAATTCGTCGATCAGGGCCACCGGGAACTGCTCGCGAATCAACCCGGCCAGGCGCTCGCCGGCCGGGCCGCTGAGGGCATGGTCGAGACGCTGGAGCATGTCGTCGAAACCCATTTCCGCGCGGCGCCGTTTTTCCTGCTCGAAGCGCTGCGAGACCCAGGCGGCAGCATGCTCCAGCAGTGGCGCATCCGGCGTCGGCAAGGCCTGCAGTTGCTCCTGCAGGGTGACCATGGCCTGCAGCGCCGGATGGCTCGGCGGTTCGCTTTTCCATGCCTCGGCGAAGCCATCGGGGGTGAAGCGCTTGGCGCCGTTGCCGATGTCCAGCTCTTGCGCCTGGTCATCCTCGGCCCAGGCGCAGAGCTTGTCGCACCAGGACTTGATGTACCGCTCCTGGATCATCTTGCCATGCACCTGCTTGGCCGCCATGGCATCGCGACAGAGTTGCAGCAGCTCCTGCGACCATTGCACCCAGGGCGCTTTCAGTGCCCGCAGTTGCTCGCCGCGCTGACGCAGCGTCGCGGCGATGATCTCCCCCGGCTCCAGCGTGCCCGCCTCTCCCGGATGACGACCGAACAGTGCACGAACCCGTGGCAACAGCGCATCCGGACTGACCCAGTGTTCGCGCACCCAGGCCAGTGCCTCGCCCTGCATGCCGTAGCAGAAACGCCGCCAGTAATCGCGCATGACCTGCCCGAGCAGCTCGCTGTGATCGGTCTCCAGGGTCTGGGTGAACAGGCTGCCGCTGTCGAAGGCATGCTCGCGCAGCATGCGCTGGCACCAGCTGTGGATGGTCGAGACCGCGGCCTCGTCCATCCACTGCGCGGCCACTTCCAGGCGATTGGCGCAGGCCGGCCAGGTGTCCGCGGGGTAATCGTCACGCAACTGCGTGAGCAACGGATCGGCCTCGGCCAGGTCGCCGCGGAAGAAGCGCGCGGCTTCGGCCAGGCGCGTGCGGATGCGCTCGCGCAGCTCCTTGGTGGCGGCGTCGGTGAAGGTCACCACGAGGATCTGCGGTGGCAACAGTTCGCGACCGAAGCCCTGCTCGCCGCCGTGACCGAGGACCAGGCGCAGGTACAGGGCGGAAATGGTGAAGGTCTTGCCGGTACCGGCGCTGGCTTCGATCAGCTGGCTGCCATGCAGCGGGAAGGTCAACGCCAGGGGCGCGGGTTTGACTGCAACGCTCATGAGCGCGCCTCCTCAGCGGCGAGTGTCTGCCATTGGGCTTCGAACATCGGTTTGTACAACGACTCGCACCAGCCCTCGAAATCCTCGCTGGCGGTCAGCGCGGCGAAGTCCGGGAACTGGCGGGCCAGGGCGACGATTTCGCTGCGCTCGCCCGGGCGGCGGTCACTGCCGTCATAGGTCTTGGCGGCTTCGGCGAGCGCCTTGTCCGGATCCTTGCCGGCCAGCCAGGCGAAGGCCGTCTTGATCGCCACCGGCAACGGTGCATTCATCCCGGCCTGGCGGGAGATCAGCAGGTTGCCGAGCAACTCGCCGGCCTCGCGCTGGTCGAGCGGGTCCAGCATGAGGCTTACATCAGTCGCGATCACGGCGCTGTGCAATCGGTGGCCGACGGCGCAGGCAGCCAGGTGCATGACCCAGATGGCGGTCAGGCGATGCCACTTCAGTGAACGGCCGCTGATGATGCCGTTGGGCAGGGTGGTAATGCTCAGCAGCGCCTGGTCGGCACGCTGCCGGACACGGCCGAGCCAGCCTTCGAGCTTGAGCTCGCCGGCTTCGAAACGAATCGGCAAAGCACTGTCGATGGCCACCGGCCACTGCCGCAGCAACTGCTGGTGGCGCTGCAGCAGGTCCGGCAGCGGATCGATCAACTCCTGGCGCAGACAATCGCCGAAGCCCGCCAGTGGCAGCAGGCCGCTGCCCTGCAGGCGGCGGGCCTGGGCGTTCAGGGCGGCATCGCTGTGCCCGGGATCGAGCAGCGCGGCGCCGAGCAGACTGTCACTCAGGTTGTAGCGTTCCCGCGCATCGAGCACGAACGGCTCATCATCGGCCAGCGGCTCTTCCACGGCTTCGAAGAACACCTTCAGACGCTGGCTGAAGAAATGCCGGACCGGGTGACGAAGGAAGTCCTGGAGCAGCGCGAGGGGCAGCGCCTCGTCGGTCTGATAGCGCTCGAGACAATCGTCCTCGTTCGCGGCCCGCGCCTCCGACTGATGCACGCTGCGCCATTCGCTGGCGTAGCTGAACAGCTCACTGCCGCGCTGGAAATAGCGAAGGCTGAAAGGCTGCAGCGGATGCTCGGTGGTGAGTTTTTCCAGCAAACGCTCGCCAGCGTCGTGGCTGCTGTCGCCGGCGGCGCCCTTGAGTCGCCAGCCGGCGGCGATATGGTCGCGCAACTGGCCGATCAGCACCGAGGCAGGGCGCTCGCTGTTGTCGCGGATACTGCGGCCGACCCAGCTGACATACAGCTGCGCGCGGGCGGACAGCAACGCTTCGAGCAACAGGTAGCGATCGTCCTCGCGGCGGGAGCGGTCGCCAGGGCGGTAGTCGCTGCCCATCAGGTCGAAGTCCAACGGTGGTTGCGCGCGCGGGTAGTCGCCGTCGTTCATGCCCAGCAGGCAGACCACCTTGAACGGGATGGCACGCATCGGCATCAGGGTGCAGAAGTTCACCGAACCGGCGAGGAAACGCTGGGACAGACGCCCCTGGTCGAGCCCGGCGAGCCAGGCTTCGCGGACCACGGTGAGCGGCAGCAGGTCCGCCAGGCCGACCGACTCGCAGGTCTCCAGCCAGACGTCGCAGAGGTCGCGCAACTGCACCAGCAGATAGTCGTCGTGCTCGCTCTCGGCGAGGAAGAACACCTGCAGCAGCGCGTTGAGGCGTTCACCCCAACGGCTTGCCGTGGCCGCCAGGGACAGCTCGGCATGGGCCACTTCAAGGGCGTCGAGCAGGGCCACCAGCGGGCCGATCAGGGCCGCATCGAGGCCGCCGATTTCGTCGTAGGGCTCGATGCCGTCGCAGCTGTCACCCGCACCCACCGCATAGCCCAGGAGCATGCGGCGCAGGCCGAAACGCCAGCTGTTCTGCTCCAGGTCATCCGGCAGACCGAGGCTCGCGCGTTGCTCGGCATTCAGCCCCCAGCGCACGCCCGCGCCTTCGATCCAGCGGTGCAGGGTTGGCAGATCGCTCTCCTTGATAGCGAAGCGCGCGCGCAGGGCGGGCACGTCGAGCAGGTCGAGGATTTCACTGACCGGGAAGCGACTGTCGGGCAGCTTGAGCAAGTGCTCCAGGGCGATCAGCAACGGGTCGCGACCGCGCTGACCCTGGTCGGTCAGGGTGAACGGGATGAAGCGTTTGTCACCACGCTCGAGCTGACCGAACACCGCGCGGATATGCGGGGCATAGGTGTTGATATCCGGGACCATGACGATCACATCGCGCGGACGCAAGCTGGGGTCGGCACTGAAGCGGGCGAGCAACTGGTCGTGGAGAATTTCCACTTCGCGCTGGGCGCTGTGGGCGATATGGAAACGCACGGACGGATCTTTCTTCGGATCGACGTCCGGCCAGCGCTCGCGGGTTTCGCCGAGCGGGCGCAATTCGAGGATATCGTCCTGCAGTTGGCCGAGCAGGTGCTGTGGCTGATCATCGCTGAACAGGTCGATACGGCCATCGCTGAACGCCGTGCGGTAACTGGCGGGATCGTCGTAGCTGTCGAGCAGGTTGATGTAGTCGCGGCCCTGCTTGCCCCAGGCGGCGAGCAGCGGATGGGCGTGCTGGTGCAGGCTTTCGGCATCGATCGGGGCGCTCATGCCGTTCTTGCGCTGCTGGCGTTTGTACTGGTGACGCAGCAGATCCTTGTCGGCAACGATATCGGCCCAGTGGTGACGGCAGGGGTTGTGCACGCAGAGCAGCACCTGGCTGAAACGCGCCAGGCCGGCCAAGGCCTCCAGCGCCTGGGCCGGCAGCGAGGAAATACCGAAGACGATCACTCGCGAGGGGAGCCCCGGCGGTGCCTGGTCCAGGCCATTGATACGCTCGATGAAACGCTGGTGCACCCCGGCCCGACTCTGCGCCATACCCGCTTCGCCGACATCCACCAGCAAGGCACGCCACAGCTCGGCCTGCCAGCAGTTGGCCGGCGACAACGGGCGGGTCTCGCCGCGGGCGTTGATCAGGACATGACGGCCAGCGGCCCACTCCTTCAGCCAATCGGCGCGGTACACCTGGTATTGGTCGAACAGGTCGGCCAGGCGCTCGGCCAGTTGGTAGCGCTTGCGCAGGTCGCTGTCATCGAGGAGGAAGCGTTGCAGAGGCTCGAAGTGCGGCTGATGGATCAGCTCTGGCAGCAGGCGCATCAGGCGCCAGGTCAGCGGGGCCTTGTCGAGCAGGGAAATTTCCGGGATTTCCTCGCGGCCCAGCACCTTGCGGTAAAGCTGCCACATGAAACTGCCGGGCAGTTGTACCTCGATGGCCGCGGCGATGCCGCTGCCGCCCATGTCGTCGTCCTCAGGATCTTCGGCAAGGGCCAGCTTCAACCACTGGGCGATACCGTTGCTCTGCACCAGGACGATTTCGTTTTCCAGAGGCGCCAGCGGATGACGGCGCATCCAGCTCACTACCAGACTGCGCAGCACATCCAGGCGGTTGCCGTGAACGACCATGAATCCCGGAGTGAGCGTGCTGGCATGCGACATGGTGCGTCCTTGAGCTGTCGAAAAGAGAGGGGAACATAGCATGGAGGCTGTTCCCTGAGTGCATGGGTGGGTTTATTTCGCCCATGAAAGACAAAACCCCTACCTGCATTTGCAGATAGGGGTTTCGGAATTGAATCTTGACGATGACCTACTCTCACATGGAGAAGCTCCACACTACCATCGGCGATGCGTCGTTTCACTACTGAGTTCGGGATG